>NZ_LZKF01000211.1:0-38270 GCF_001672665.1 Mycobacterium sp. E2238
AGTTCGCCCAGATCGCGCAGCACAGTCTCGCCCAGATCGGCGTCAAGCTCGACCTCGTCGCCAGGGCCGGCAGCGGGTTCTTCACCAACTACATCAACGTCGGGGATTTCGACATCGCCCAATTCAGTTGGCTCGGCGATGCGTTCCCGCTGTCGGCGCTGACCCAGATCTACCTATCCGGCGGCGAGAGCAACTTCGGCAAGATCGGCAGCCCGCAAATCGACGCGGCTATCGAGCGGACCCTCGAAGAGCTCGACCCCGGCAAGGCGCAGGAGTTGGCCAACGATCTCGACAAACTCATCTGGGCCGAGGGGTTCAGCCTGCCGCTGACGCAATCGCCGGGCGATGTCGCGGTGCGCAGCACGCTGGCCAATTTCGGCGCCGCCGGGCTCGGCGACCTGCGCTACACCGCCATCGGGTTCATGCGCGGCTGACCCGCCGCAGCGGCGCCGGGATCGGCAGGAGGCCCTCCACCGCGGCCGCCACCCCGATCGCCTTCCACAGCAGGCGCAGCTCGGGGCGCGGCGGAAGCGCGTCGAGCGCCTGGGCTTTCGCGGCGAGCCCGTCGAATTCGCCGCGCGACACCGCCTGGGCGATCGCGATCGCGGCGGGCTCGCGGAAGTCCAGCGCGCTGTGCGCCATGGTGGGCAGCTTCAACAGCACCGCATGAGGCAGCAGTGCGGCGACGCGCTCGGCGACCGCCGGCGGCGTGATGAGGTCGCGGCCCCCGGAAACCACAGCGGTGGGCCACCCGAAGTGGGGCATCTCGGCCACCAAGTCATAGGGCTCGTCCTCGAAAGTCGCCGTCTGCGTGCGCGCCTCGCGTTCCGCCACGGCCGGGTCCAGCGGAAGCCCGTCGGGTTCGGCGGCGTAGTTGAGTTCGCGGAACGCGATGCGGCTCACCAGGTCTTCCTCGTAGCGATACGGCAGGTTGCTCAGGGTGGTGAACCGGGACATGACCCACCACAACAGCTTTCGGCCATTCAGCAGCAGGTCGAGTTCACGCTCGAGCAGGTCGGCGCCGCCATAGCCGTAGATCGTCGCCACGACTTGGGTATTCGCCGCGGTCATCACTCCGGCGTCGACGAGCTTGCGCATCTTGGGCGCCAGCGCCGCGGTTTCAGGACTATCGCCCCTGAGCAGCAGCCGACGGATCGCGCGGCGCACGATCACGATGTCATGCCGCGACAGCAGCGGAGAATCGAGGATCATCGCCCGCACCCGGCCGGGATGGCGCACACCGAACCCGGAGGCGATGTAGGTGCCATACGACGCGCCGTAGACGACGGCCGATTCGACGTGGGCGTCGTCGAGCACGGCGGCGATGTCGTCGACGACCTGGTTCACCGTGATCGCTTCCGGGGGCAGGTCCGCGCCCGAGTCGTCGTGGCGCGACATGCCCACCCCGCGGTGTTCGATCATGATGACGTCCAGGCCGGCCGCGGCCGCGCGGCGCCGCAGGCCCTTGTACATCTGCACCGACGCCACGCCGGGACCGCCCGGAATGATGACCAGCGGGTGCGCTGACTTCCGGCCGGTGCGCACGTAGTACAGATCGAACTCTTCGCTGGTCTCCGGCGAGATCGGCCGACGCACGGGTCGCACACCCGGTAACGCCGCGAGCTTCTCCTGAACCCGGCGCCGTTTGGCATTCATCGTCATCGGTGTCGGCCCGCCATGATCCCATTCTGCCGGGACGGTCGGCGGGCATCCGCCGCAGCGGTCCACAGCCGGCGTTCGAGGCAGCTCGGCGGGCTGGCGCTAGGCGCTGAGATCGATGCGGTGCGCGCCCTTGACGCCGTCATACCGGTCGGGACTGCAGGTGAGCACGATCACCTGGCCGTGCGTGCCCACCGTGTCAAAGACCTCCCCCATCTTCGCCAGCCGGTCGGGATCGGTGAATCCCAGCGCGTCGTCGACCACCACCGGAACGGCGTCCTCCTTGGCGACCAGGGCGGCGCCGGCCAGTCGCGCCAGGATGCCGAGCTGCTCCTTGGCCCCACCCGAGAGGGATTCGTAGGGCACCGTGACGCCGTCGAGCGTGCGACTACGGATGCACAGGTCGCTGTCGATGTCGACCTCGAACGTGGGGCCGAACACCGGGCGGCCGAGCCGCTCCAGTTCCGCACGGTAGGGCTCGACGTACCGCTGCCGAGTGGTGTCGCGGTGGCGGGTCATCACCGATCGCAACAGCCGGGCCGCACGGGCCCGGCCGCCGACCCGGATGTGCTCGCTGGCGGCGTGCTCCCGTTCGGTCTCCGCGGCGTCGAGCTTGCCCTGGCGTCCCTCGCTGCCGAACACCGAGAGTTCGATGGTGATCTCGCGCAATGCGCGCGCAGCCTCTTCGTAGCGTTCGCGGAGTTCCTCGGCTTCCTTTGTAGCAGAGGATAATTCGTCGTGAACCGCATCCGGATTCGCCGCCGCGAGCCCGTCGGCGAGCTCGCCGTGCCGACGTTCGGCGGCCCGCGCCGCTTGCAGCGCCGCGTCCGCCGAGGCCGCGAGTTCGTCATCGCCGGCCGAGGCCCGCTCGCGGGCCAGCCTGTCGGTGGCGGCGTCGAGCTCGCCGCGTTGCGTCTCCAAGTTGTTGCGGAGAACCGTTGCGCGGGTCGCCAACTCGGTGAGCCGGGCGGATTCGGCGGTGGCGGTCCGACGGCGGTCGTCGCACTCCGCCATCGCGACCAGGTGAGCCTTCTCGAGTGCATTGAGTTCGTCCCGGGCCGCGCCGATGTCCGCCACGGGGAGACCGGCCTGGGCCGGCTGCCCGGCGCGCAGCTCTGCGAGTCGCGTGCGTAGCTGGTCGATCTCCTGGTCACCGCACAGGCCGGCCAGCGTTGCGCTCAGCTGGTCGCGGCTGCCCTGCAGTTCGCGGCGATGCTGATCGGCGGATCGAGCGGCGGCGAGATCGGCCACTCGGGCAGCGGATAACGCGGCGGCCAATTCTTCTTGCGCGGCAGTGTGTTTCGCTTGGACATCGAGCGCCGTCGCGCCCGGACTGATCCGCGCGGTCAGCACGCCGGGGACTTGGACCGAGGTGGGTCCGGTGGTCGTGATAGACCAGGTTTGACCCGCGGCCAAAGACACGCGTTGCTCACCGATGGTGAGCTCGATGTCCGCGGCGGCGGTGAACTCGACCGCCGCGGACGTCGACGCCAACTGGTCGCCGATGCGATCGGCCGCGGCGGCGGCGTTCTCGATTCGCCGCAGCAACTGCTCGGTGATGGCGATCTCGCTGAGTGCCGCACACACTTGATCGCGGTCCCGCAGGATGGCCTCGATCTTCGCCACTCGGGCGCTCAACCGGTCGGCTTCTTCGCGGTCGGCTTGCTGAGCGACGGCGCGCCGGGCGGATTCGACGCGGGACTGCAGGTCGGCAAGCGCCGCGGCGGCCTTCTCGGCCGCGGCGTCGGCGGCCTCGGCCCCGGCGCGCGCCGCGTCGCACTCGTCGGCGGCGGCCCGGGCGGCGGCCTCGGCGGTAGCGACAACGGTTGTGCGGGTGCTGATTTCGGCGAGCAGTTGCAGCCGTGAGTGGTGGGCGGTTGTCGCGGCGGCGCTCGTCGCCGCCGCTGCGGCCGCGATCAACTCGGCCTCGCGCGCCTGACTGGTGAGTTCGTCGATCTTTTCCGCGGCCTCTTGCGCCGCGGCGAGCCGGGGGCGGCCGGCGATGCGCTGCTGCGACAACTCCGCGACGCGTTCGGTGAGGACGGCATGGCGACACACCCGCTCGTCGACCTCGGCGACCGCCGCCGCGTACTCGGCGACCGCGGCTTCTGCGTCGGCCAGTCGCGTGATCGCCGCGGCCCATTCGCCCGTCGGACGCCCGGTGGCGGTGAAATAGCGTGCGTATTCGGCGTCGATCCGCTCGATGAGCAGTGGCTCGGTGCCCGACAGGGCCCCGGAGTCGCCTGCCGCGACATCGAGCGCGCGCGAGAGCGCGTCGCAGCCCGACAGGTCCACCGCCGCGGTCGACGCGGACTGCAGCACCCGCTGGGCATGCCACAGGTCGCTGTCCACCGTCTCGGCCAGCATCGCGCGGACGCGTTCGTGCGCCTCGTCGCCGGTGAGCTGCTCGCGGTGCGGGGCCTGAATCGTCAGCTCGGTTTCACATTTCTTGTGGAACCGCTTCCGGTAGATGAATCGATAAGGGCCACAGCTCAATTCGGCGCTCACCTCGGAGCCGACATCACTGTTGGTGGGTTTGACCTGCTTGACTTCCTTTTTCGTCGAGCGGTCCCTGGACTCCAGCAGTAGGTCCAGGGCCTCGACCATCGACGACTTGCCGATCTCGTTGGCGCCACACACCACGACGACGCCATGGTCGGGGAACTCGATCTCCCGATGCGTGATACCGCGGTAATTCGTCAGGGTCAGGCGGTGCAACTTCACGCGGCGCCCCGATCGGTGAGGCGCAGTAACAGCGCCAGCGCGGCCTGCGCGTCGACGGCCGTGTCGCAGTCACCCTCGCGCGCGGTTGCCACCAGCTCGTCCACCGCCGCCGCGGCGAATCCCCCGATACCGAGGTCGCTGAATTCGCCGTCGGCCGGGATGACCGCCAGGTCGGTGCGGCGTTCCCACAGGCCGAGCCAGGCGTACAACCGCGCGTACTTGTCCAGGCAGGCATCCAGCGCCGCGCGGTCGGTCACCGTCAGCGATCCGGTGAGCGCCAACCGCACCACGGTGCGGTCCTTTTCGGCCATCAAGTCCAAGTTGACGTCGAGGTCGGCGATGTCGCGGCGAGTGTCGACCTGTCGGTGCATGGTGACGAACCGCCAGCGGCCGACATGCCGCGAGTCCACCGTGACGGCGCGGCGCGGATCGGCTTCGTCGATCTCGACGATGAGGACATGCCCCGGGTCGGATTCCACATCGTCGAAGTTGGTGACCTCCGGCGCACCGGAGTACCAGACCCGGCCGCTGTTGCCGACGTGCGTGCGGGAATGCTTGTCGCCCAGTGCCACATAGTGCACCGTGCCGTTCGCCAGGGCATCGTCGAGCGCGGCGAGCCGGATCAGGGAAGGCTTGTCGCGATCGGGGTCCAGCACGTCGACCCCGCCGTGGGCGACCAGGATTCGGGTGACCGGTTCCGGGGTCAGGTCGTCAAGGACTTCCGCGACCAGGTCGGTGGTCGGGGCCTTGGATCGCCAAGGCGCGGCCACGATCTCGAGCCCGGGCCTGACCTGGTGCACGCCGGCCCGGTCGAGCACAACCACGTTGTCGGGGCGTTCGGCGGCGAAGAGTGCGCTGGTGTAGACCGAGGACGCGTCCAGCGGGTCGTGGTTGCCGGGCAGCAGGTAGACGGGAATCCCGATCGCGCGCATGGCTTCCAGGGACTGCCCGACAACCCGCGGGGGAAGCTGGTTGTGTTCGAAGACATCACCGCTCACCACGACGAACTCGGCACCCACCTCCGCCGCCAGCGCCCCCAAACCGGCCACCGCATCCCGCCGGGCCGCGGAGTATCGCGGCTGGGCGTCGCCGGCGAGGAAGTGCCGGCTCATGCCGAGCTGCCAGTCCGCGGTGTGCAGGAATCGCATGGCGGTGGCCCCCTTTCGAACTGCGTGGTTACCAGGGCATTGCGAGCTTAAGTCCGCGCACCGACAAGACGCGGGACCTCGCCCGGCAGGTCTCCGAGCGGGTGCTTTGCGATTCTTTGCGCGCCGCGATTGCGAGTTTCGGGAGCACGGGCGAAAGGTCTAGCGCGAGTGTGCGTCTGTGGCGGTTTCAGGGGCCCCGCACCAACAACTTCCACCACCGGAGAAAAGCCTTTGCCTGACGATGACGACGACGCGGCATAGGGGTTAGCGTGGCTTCCGTGAAAGACCAGCGCACGTTGCTGTTGATGCGCCACGCGAAATCCGACTACCCACCGGGGGTCGCGGACCACGACCGGCCGCTGGCGCCCCGCGGGATCCGAGAAGCCGGACTCGCCGGTGATTGGCTGCGCGCCAACGTGCCGGCGATCGACGCCGTGCTGTGCTCCACCGCGACACGTACCCGACAGACGTTGGCCAACACGCGCATCGGTGCCCCGGTGCGGTACAGCGAGCGGCTCTACGGCGCCACGCCCGGGACCATGATCGAGGAGATCAACACGGTCGGCGAGGAAGTCGAAACTCTGCTCGTCGTCGGTCACGAACCGACGATGTCCGCGGTGGCCCTCGGCCTGGCCGGCAGTGGCACCGATACCGCTGCGGCCGAACGAATTTCGGTCAAGTTCCCGACGTCCGCGATCGCCGTGCTCACGGTCACGTCCGGATGGGGAGACCTCGAACTCGGTAACGCGCAGTTGACCGGGTTCGAGGTGCCGCGCTGAGCTACGAGTTCGTGGCCAGCGTGAGTTCCATCAGCTTGAGGGCCTGACCGCAGGCGTCGATGCCGGGCGCCTGGGGGTTGACCCACCAGCCGACCACTCCGGCCGCGTCGCTGGCCACTCCGCACGCGCCGTTCGGGTCATCCGGGCGCATCACGATCGAATCGATTCCCGCGATGTTGCGCGTCTCGACCTTGTACTTCAGGAAGTCGGCGACCTTGCGCTCGTTGCTCAGGCTGCCCTGCTCGAACCAGAACCGGGTGATGTCGATCAGCCCCGCCGGGTTGGCGGCCTGCCACCGGCAGATCGCGCCGACGAACGTGCTCTGGATGTCGAGGGGGTCGGCACCCACGGTCTTGGCCAGGATGTCGCTGGTCAGCACCTCACACTCCTTGAGCAGGTTTGGATACTGCTGCTGGGAGTTGTTGTTGCGGGTGGGGCCGCCCGCCTTCACGGCGTTGCCGGCGACGGACCTCGAACATCCGGTCAATACCAGTAAGGCCGCGATCAAGACGGCTACCACGGCGCGGACGCTTCTTCTGGTCATTTGGAGTTCGCAATCGACTGACGCGCCAATTCTTTGGCTATGTCGCACGGCGGGGGGAACGGCTTTTGGCTGAAGCTGATCGACCACTCGATGAAGTCGTCCTGAAATTGGATGCCCACCTCGCAGAGCGAGTCGCCCAGGTTCGGCTCGTTTCCAATCGCGATGAAGCCGCCGTGTCCGTTGATGTTGATGTCATCGACGCTGGCGCGCGACAGCTCCTCGGTCTTGCGCTCACGTCCGATCGGGCTGCCGCGATACCAGGAGAAGGAGAAGTGCGGACCGAGGATGCCGCCACCCGCCAGCCATTGGCAGCCGACGGAGTTTCGTGCGGTGTTGATCAGCCCGGTTACCTTGGTCAGCTCGGCCACCGTCTGATCGCTGATGCCGCCGCACTGGGGAAACATCGGCCCGTGGTGGCCCTCCGAATTCCCCGGCGCTGTCGACGACGTCGCGCCCGGTTTGTTGCCCCCCGAATCGGAGCACGCCGCAACCGCGGGGACCAGGATCGCCAAGGCTAACGCCGCACCGGCCAGCGCCCTCGAGTTACGCCGCACCGCTACCCTGCTTCTGCTCAGCCTGCTGCCGGTCCACACGATGCACTGTAGCGGCAGCTCAGCGGGTCAACCACCGACGCGCCTGAGCAGGCGTTTCAGGCGCCCCCACGCGGGTTGGGCCATCCGGTGGCTGCTGGCCACCGCGGGACGCGCCGTATGCGACCCTTACGAAATGCTCCTGGCACTGCTGCGCCAGTACATCCAGCCGTACCGGCGGCTGGTCGCAGTGCTGATGGCGCTCCAGCTGACCAGCACGCTGGCTTCGCTCTACCTGCCGACGGTCAACGCCGCGATCATCGACGAGGGCGTCGCCAAGGGCGACACGGCCACCATCGTCCGGCTCGGCATGGTGATGCTCTCGGTCACCGGGTTGCAGGCGTTGTGCGCGGTCGCGGCGGTCTACTTCGGCTCACGAACCGGGATGGGTTTCGGTCGCGACCTGCGTGCCGCGATGTTCGACCACATCACCACCTTCTCCGAGCACGAGACCGCCCGCTTCGGCGCACCCACGCTCCTGACACGCAGCACCAACGACGTCCGCCAGATCCAGTACCTGGTTCAGATATCGAGCACCGTGCTGGTCACCGCGCCCATCATGTGCATCGGCGGAATCTTGATGGCCATCCACCAGGAGGCGGCGCTGACCTGGCTGCTGCTGGTGAGCGTTCCCATCATGGCCGTGGCCAATTACTGGGTGATGTCGCACATGCTGCCCCTGTTCCGCAGGATGCAAGGCCTGATCGACGGCATCAATCGGGTGATGCGCGACCAGCTTTCCGGTGTCCGGGTCGTCCGCGCCTTCGCCCGCGAAGGCTACGAGCGCGACCGATTCGCCCGCGCCAACGCCGCCCTGTCGAACACGGCGCTGGCCGCCGGCAACTGGCAGGCGGTGATGCTGCCGGTGACCACGCTGACCGTCAACGTGTCCAGCGTCGCACTGATCTGGTTCGGTGGACTGCGCATCGATCGCGGCCAAATGCAGGTCGGCTCGCTGACCGCCTTTCTGGCCTACTTCACCCAGATCCTCATGGCGGTGTTGATGGCGACCATGACACTGGTGGTGCTCCCGCGAGCGTCCGTGTGCGCCGAACGAATCACCGAGGTGCTCGCCACCCGGTCCGCGGTCACCGACCCGCCGCGGCCGGTGTTCCCGGCCGGCGGGATCACCGGGGTGGTGCGCGTGGCGGGTGCGAGATTCACCTACCCGGGCGCCGACAGCCCGGTGCTGCAGGACATTTCGTTGACGGCATTGCCCGGCACCACCACGGCCATCGTCGGCAGCACCGGTTCGGGAAAGTCGACGCTGGTGTCGCTGATCTGCCGGCTCTACGACGTGACCGGCGGCGCCGTCCTGATCGACGACGTCGATGTCCGCGATTACCACACAGAGCGGCTCTGGTCCGCGATCGGGCTGGTTCCCCAGCGCGGCTATCTGTTCTCCGGGACCGTGGCCGACAACCTGCGCTATGGCAAGGCGGACGCGACTGACGACGAGATGTGGGAAGCGTTGCGGGTGGCCGACGCCGATGGATTCGTCCGCGCACACGATGACGGGCTGCGAATGCGGGTGGCCCAGGGCGGAATCAACTTCTCCGGCGGTCAGCGGCAGCGACTGGCGATTGCGCGCGCGGTCATCCGCCGCCCCACCATCTACCTCTTCGACGACTCGTTCGGGGCTCTCGACGTGCACACCGACGCGCGCGTGCGGACGTCGCTCAAGCAGGTAGCGGGCGAGGCCACCGTCATCGTTGTCACCCAACGGGTTTCGACCGCCGCCCAGGCCGACCAGGTGATCGTCGTCGACGGCGGGAAGCTGGTGGGCACCGGCACGCACGAATCGCTGGTCACCGACTGCGCCACCTACGCGGAGTTCGCCGACTCGCAGTCGGTGAGCGCATTGCGCTCAGGCCAGGCCGGGGGCGCCCCATGACCGTCACGGCCACCCGAGGGGTGACCCCGGCCCCGGCCGGGCGGTCGCGCGACTTCTGGGGTTCGGCCGCCCGGCTGGTGAAACGGCTTGCGCCGCAACGCCGGCTGAGCGCCGCGGTGATCACGCTGGGCGTCACGGGGACGGTGATCGGGGTCGTCGTCCCCCGAATCCTCGGGCATGCCACGGATCTGCTGTTCAACGGCATGCTCGGCCGACAGCTCCCAGCGGGCATCACGAAGGCGCAGGCCGTCGCCGCGGCCCGGGCCCGGGGCGAGGGCACCTTCGCAGACCTGCTGTCGGGGATGAATGTGGTGCCGGGCAAAGGAGTGGACTTCGGCGCGGTGGCGCGGACCCTGGTCCTGGCGCTGGGCCTGTATCTCATTTCGGCGCTGCTGATTTGGGCGCAAGCGCGGCTGCTCAACGTCACCGTGCAACGCACCATGGTCGCGCTGCGTTCCGATGTCGAGGACAAGATCCATCGGCTGCCGCTGTCGTACTTCGATGGGCGCCAGCGCGGCGAGCTGCTGAGCCGGGTCACCAACGATATCGACAACGTGCAGTCGTCGCTGTCGATGACCATCAGCCAGCTGGTGACGTCGATCCTGACCGTGGTGGCGGTACTGGCGATGATGGTGTCGATCTCGCCGCTGTTGGCGCTGATCGCGGTGGTGACGGTGCCGTTGTCGTTGATGGCGACGCGCGCGATAGCGCGGCGCGCGCAGCGCCTGTTCGTGGCGCAGTGGACCAGCATCGGTCGCCTCAACGCCCACATCGAGGAGACCTACAGCGGCTTCACGGTGGTCAAGACGTTCGGCCACCAGGCCGCGGCGCGCCAGCATTTCCGCGACTGCAACGACGACGTCTACCACGCCAGCTTCGGCGCTCAATTCTTCTCCGGCCTGGTGGCCCCGGCGACGGCGTTCATCGGCAACCTCGGCTACGTGGTCGTCGCCGTGGTAGGCGGCCTGCAGGTGGCCACCGGCCACATCACTCTCGGTGGTATCCAGGCGTTCATCCAGTACGTCCGGCAGTTCAACGCCCCGATCAGCCAGGTGGCCGGGATGTACAACACCCTGCAGTCCGGGGTGGCCAGCGCTGAGCGGGTGTTCGATCTGCTTGACGAGCCCGAGGAACCGCCGGATCCGGCACCCACCCTGGCGCCGCCCAACGGCGACGCCGCGCGGCCGGCGGGACGCGTCGAGTTCCAGCACGTGAACTTCGGCTACCGCCCGGATATCCCGGTGATCCATGACCTGTCGATGGTGGCCGAGCCGGGTACCACCGTGGCGATCGTCGGACCCACCGGTGCCGGCAAGACCACGTTGGTGAACCTGCTCATGCGGTTCTATGACGTCGACTCCGGCCGGATCCTGGTCGACGGGATCGACATCACCACGGTGAACAGGCAGTCGCTGCGGTCCCGGATCGGCATGGTCTTGCAGGACACCTGGCTCTTCGACGGGACGATCGCCGAGAACATCGCATACGGGCGGCCCGACGCCAGTGCGGACGAGGTGGTGCAGGCCGCCAGGGCGGCTTACGTCGACCGGTTTGTGCACACCCTGCCGGCGGGCTACGAGACGCGGATCAGCGGCGGGGGCGGCAACATCAGCGCCGGCGAGAAGCAACTCATCACCATCGCGCGCGCATTCCTGGCCAGGCCACAGCTACTGATCCTGGACGAGGCGACCAGCTCGGTCGACACCCGCACCGAAGCGCTCATCGCCCGGGCCATGTCCGAGCTTCGCCGAGACCGGACGAGCTTCATTATCGCGCACCGGCTTTCGACGATCCGCGATGCCGACCGCATCGTGGTGGTCGAGGCGGGCCGCATCGTTGAACAAGGCAGTCACGCCGAGCTGTTGGCCCGTCAAGGCGCCTACTACGCGATGACACGGGCATAGCGCGAGATCCCACGGCACGGCTTGGCCGCAATCGCGTCGCGGGGAACGCATTTCACTGCCGGTGCCAAAAGTTAGTGTCATTGCGTCGGCCCAGTGAGGGTTGCAGCACAATGGCGAAGGTAGTGACCGGAAGGACCGATGGTGGACAAGCGTCTCGAACTCGGCCTGCTCGGACCGCTGGAGATGAGCGTCGATGGCACGCTGGTGCCCCTGGGCACCCCCAAACAGCGGGCGGTGCTGGCTATGCTGCTGATGAACCGGAACAGTCCGGTGGGGGTGGACCGGCTCATCACGGCCCTGTGGGACGACAAGCCACCGTCGGGGGCGCGGGCCAGCATTCATTCCTACGTGTCCAACCTGCGTAAGCTGCTCAGCGGTGCCGGCATCGACCCGCGTGCGGTGTTGGCGGCGGCGCCTCCCGGATACCGGCTCAACATCGCCGAAAACGCTTGCGATCTGGGGCGGTTCATCGCCGAAAAGACGGCGGGCGTGCACGCCGCCGCCACCGGCAGATTCGAAGAGGCCAGCCAGCACTTGACCGCGGCATTGGCACAGTGGCGGGGGCCGGTGCTCGAGGACCTGCGCGAGTTCGGATTCGTCGACACCTTCGCCACTTCCCTTGTCGAGGAAAAGATTCTGGTCCATGGCGCAAAGGCGGAGGCCGAAATCGCCTGCGGGCGTGCGTTCGCCGTGATCACCGAGCTGGAATCGCTGACCGCGGAACATCCCTACCGCGAGCCGCTGTGGGCCCAGTTGATCACGGCCTACTACCTGACCGACCGCCAATCCGACGCGTTGGCGGCCTACCGCCGCGTCAAGACCGCTCTCGCCGACGACCTGGGGATCGATCCCGGACCGACACTGCGGTCGCTCAACGAGCAGATCCTGCGCCAAGAACCGCTGGACGTGAAGCGAACCGCCAAGACCGCCGCGGTCGACACGGTCACGGTCCTCGAGCAGCACACGATGGTGTCCGGCCAGCAGGCCATCGCTTATCTGCACGAGGCCTCGGGACGCAGCTATCCGCTGCGAGCGGCGGCGACCCGGATCGGGCGGCTCAGCGACAACGACATCGTCCTCGACAGCCCCAAAGTCAGCCGCCACCATGCGGTCATCGTCGACACGGGCACCAGCTTCATCATCAACGACCTCCGCTCGTCCAACGGGGTGCATGTGCAGCACGAGCGGATCCGCTCCGCCGCCACGCTGCGCGACGGCGACCACGTCCGCATTTGCGACCACGAATTCACGTTTCAGATCGCCGCGGACGACGACAGCGCCCCGGGCTAAATCGGTTGATTGTCGTGCGTCGGGCTGGGCGGGGGCTTACGGTCATGGTTGCTGGGTCAGGGGGTTGCGGCTGACCCGTGTGCCCGGCAATTGTTGGGTCTCGATGGCGTGGTGGCTGGGTGTGAAGGATCGGCGATGAGTGACGAGCAGGCCTCGCGGGCGGGGACGGAGTTTGGGCCTTATCACCTAAAGCGGCTGCTGGGCCGGGGTGGAATGGGGGAGGTCTACGAGGCCGAGCACACCGTCAAGGAGTGGACGGTGGCCGTCAAGCTGCTCTCGGAGACCTTCAGCAAGGACCCGGTGTTCCGGGAGCGGATGAAACGCGAAGCTCGCACCGCCGGTCGTTTGCAGGAGCCGCATGTGGTGCCCATCCACGACTACGGCGAAATCGATGGCCAGATGTTTTTGGAGATGCGCCTGATCGAGGGCACCGACTTAGACAGTGTGCTCAAACGCTTTGGCCCGCTGGCCCCGCCACGCGCGGTGGCCATCATCACCCAGATCGCCTCGGCGCTCGATGCCGCCCACGCCGCCGGGGTGATGCACCGCGACGTCAAACCGCAGAACATCCTGGTCACCCGCGACGACTTCGCCTATCTGGTCGACTTCGGCATCGCCAGCGCCACCACCGATGAGAAGCTCACCCAGTTGGGCACCGCGGTCGGCACCTGGAAATACATGGCGCCCGAACGGTTTTCCAACGCCGAAGTCACCTACCGCGCGGACATCTACGCCCTGGCGTGCGTGCTCTACGAATGCCTCACCGGCTCACCGCCGTACACATCCAGCAGCGCGGGCGCACTGGTAACCGCCCACACGATGAACCCCATCCCCCAGCCCACCGGGCTGCGCCCGGGCATCCCCAAGGGTTTCGACGCGGTAATCACCCGGGGGATGGCCAAGAAGCCCGAGGACCGCTACGCCAGCGCCGGCGACCTGGCCCTGGCCGCCCACGAAGCACTCAGCGACCCCGACCAAGACCACGCCGACACGATCTTGCGCCGCAGCCAAGAAGCCACCCTGCCGGGCACCGTCATGGCGCCTCCCCCGCCGCCGCACCCGGCGGCCAACACCCCGCCACCGTCGCCGGGCCAGAACTCACCGACGCCCCATTTGCCGCCCGGCTCGACTCCTGTTCCCGCGCAGGGCGTTCCGCCCTGGCGGCCCGACAGCGGGCCCATCCCGGCCGCCGCCCAGCCCCCGGTCACGCCCCCCTATTACCAAGCCGCCAACGCCAATTGGGGCAGCGCCCCACAACAGTTCGGCGGCCCGCCCGCCTGGAACCAGCCCCCACCGAGGCGACGCAACCCCTGGCCCATCGTCGCGGCCGTCGCCGCGCTGGTGATCGTCGTCGTCCTGGCCGCCGTGGGCATCGCAATCTTCATGGGAGGCGACGACGGCAACCCGCAGGCCAACCGCACGTCGACGACGACCACCACCACCACCAGGACCGTCCCCACCACGACAACCACCCGGCCCGCCAACCCGCAGAGCAAGCTGCTGGGCATGCTGCCCGCCGGGTATCCCAGTGGCAGCTGCACGCCCGCGACCCCGAAGTCCAACAGCATCTGGGTGAACGCGCTGGCTATGGTCGACTGCGACCAGAACACCAATCAGGGCGGCCCGTCCCGCGGGGTCTACGGCCTGTTCGCGAATGCGGACCTGCTCAAGAAGGCGTTCGACGACGACGTGGCCGCCGTGCAGCTGATGAATTGCCCCGGAGCCGGGGCATCACCGGACGGCTGGCATCACGACAGCACGCCGTCGGTGACCGCGGGCATGATCGCCTGCGGCACCTATAAGAACCACCCCAACGTGATATGGACCAACGAGGCGAAACTCATGCTCTGTGACGTCTACGGGGATCCCCCGGCCATCGAGGACCTGCACACGTGGTGGACCAATTACGGTGGCTGAGCGGATCCAAATTCGTTGCCGCACTGCGGCTTCGAATTACGACTGAAGGTCGGGGCCCTCGGCGCGCAGGTCGTCGACCGCCGACATGGCGCTACGCAACTTGGCCAACCATTCCTCGGCATGTTCGCCGACGAGCTTGACCGACCACGCGAGCGCGTCCGCGCGGGACCGGGCGACACCGGCGTCGACCAATGTGTCGAGCACCTGCCGTTCCGGCTGCTTCAAGCGCGTCATCACAGGTACTGCGATGTGAGTGAAGAGGATTCGCTCCGCGCCGGTGCTGGAGCCGACCTCGACGCCCCAGGAGACCTTGCGGCCGTAGCGATCCTGTGCCTCGTCGGCGATGCGCATTCGCTCCGAACGGGTTTCCTCGCGGAACCGCGATGCACGTCCTTCCGCGCGGGCCTCGGTCTCTTTCTCCGAGCCCTGCGGTTCCGGCAGTCTTCCGATGACCGTGATTTCTTCGCGGTCGACGATGACCGTCGGGTCGCCGTCGAACCAGCTTTCGGGCAGGCGCCCGGCGAACCATTCGGCGGCGTCGCTCGCGTCGGGTTGCTGAGCCTGCTGCCAGCCGCCGGGGCGGCCGTAGCGCCGGCCGTGCGTGTGGTGAGATTTCATAATTACATGATTACACCGTTACACCCGTAATGGAATGGCGTTCACCGCCGGCGAACGCGGCGCGGCGGCGGGCCGCGCGCGAATGGTGCGTCAAGTGCGGAGAACCCGTTGATATGGGCTGTTCAAAGTTGTATTTTTGGTAGCGAAGCAGGCCCGGAAACGACCAATTCCCAAGCGCCGGATGTCAGGGTAGAAAACCGGCCGCGTAGGACCCGCGCATGACGGAGCCCAACGCCCCCTAGAGTCGTCCGGGCCTGCCCATGTCCGCAGGTCTCCCAGTCAGTCGCTGCCGCCAGACCCGTCTCCGCGGCGGATCCGGAAGAGCTTGACCTCGTTCTTGATGCCCTTGAGGCGGCGGGCGCCGGCGAACGACCCGTCGAATATTCCGGTCTCGCCGATCGCCTCCCAGACCGAGTCAGCCGCCAGCACCGTGCCCGGGCGCGCCACACTGGTGACCCGGCTCGCGACGTTGACCGGGCTGCCGAACCAGTCGCCGGCCCGGCTCACCGCCATGCCAGAGGCCACGCCCGCTCGCAGCCGCGGGAAGTCGGCGTCGGTGTCGATGGTGTCCACGAGCTTCACCACGACGTCGAGCATCGGCAGCGGGTCGGGGCAGACGAACATGACGGCGTCGCCGATCGTCTTGATGAACCGGACGGGCGGGACGGTGATGTCTCGGGCGAGGACCGCCAGCCGGTTGGCCAGGTGACCCAGCTCCTCCGCCGATACCGCTTCGCCGATCCGGGTGAAGCCGACGAGGTCGGCGAAGGCCACCGTGATCTGACGCGCTCCCGGCAGCGGCTGGCCGGCGGCGCGCTCGGCGGCGTTGACCGCCTCGGTCTCCATCATGTGGCGCAGCTGCATGAACATCATGTGCTGAAGCATCGGACCGAGTTCGGGCGCGATTTTGCTGACCAATGCCTTTGACGCCTTGGCGATTTCCAGCTCGGTGGCCCCGGGCCGCATGATCGCCGAGAGCGCGGTGTAGCGCATGACCTCGGCGGCGCGTGACAGGCCTTCGGTGAGCACCCGGACGACCAGCACCACTTGCTCGGGATCCAGGCCCAACTCGACGAAACGCTGGGCGTAGGCGGCGGCCTCACCGTCGGCGCGCATGTGGATGACGGCATCGGGGTCGTCGACTCTGGCGAGACCGATGGCGCGCTGCACCTGTTGCAACAGCCCAAGGTCGATGCCGTGCGCCTGGCTGATCTCTCGGGTCGACACGTAGGTGCCGTCGTCTCCGATGAGGTGGCGGGTCGCCAGTAGCAGTGGCGGGTTGGTCGTCCTGATCTCCTCGGGGGTGATGCCCTGCTCGAGTAGCCACTCCACCAATTCCGCCCGTTCGGCGCGTGCGCTGCCCTCGAGTCCGTCGAGCAGGTCCTCGTCCACTTCGCCAACGTACAACGCGCGCCGATCGCGAGCTCGGCAAAGCCGGGCGAAGCGGGTCGGCGCTAGGGGACGCCGCCGATCGCGAGCCATGATGGGAAGCGATGAGTACGCCACTGCTGCGGGGGTTCCCGCCGATCGTCGATGAGCACGCGATTGTGCTGATCCTGGGGTCGTTTCCGAGTGCGCAATCGCTGGCGCTCGGTCAGTACTACGGCAATCCACGCAATGCGTTCTGGCCGATCATGGGCGAGCTGTTCGGGTTCGACGCGGCCGCGCCGTACGAAACACGGCTGGCCGCGCTGCAATCGGCGGGTGTGGCCCTCTGGGACGCGTTGCGCACATGCCGTCGCGCCGGCAGCGCGGATGCGGCAATCGAGCCGAAAAGCTTGGTGGTCAACGACTTCGGTGAACTGTTCGCGCGGTACCCGACGATCGCGCGGGTTTACTTCAACGGCGCCAAGGCCGCGGAGCTGTATCGCAGGCTCGCCGAGGTCGACGAGCGGGTCGAGTACCGGCGGCTGCCGTCGACGAGCCCGGCCCACGCCGTCCGGCCGGACGCCAAGCTGGCCGCGTGGCGCGAGATCTCAGCGGAGCTATGACACCGGCGGTTGCCGGTGTGCCCACGGCCTGGCGGATTCGATTTGCGCGGCCAGCGACAACAGCGTCGCTTCGTCGTACGGCCGGCCCACCAGCTGCACGGCGATCGGCAGGCCGTCACCGTCGAAGTCCCACGGCACGGCCGCGGCGGGCTGTCCGGTCAAGTTCCAGACCTGCTGGTAGGGCACCCGCTGCGCCACCGCCAGCAGCGTCCACACCGCACCGCGGCGCTGGTAGGCGCCGATGCGGGAGGGGCCCGTCGCGTTGCCGGGCGTGACGACGACATCGACGTCGTCGAAGATCGCCTGGATCCGGGCGGCTGCCGCCGGCTCCGCGTCGCGAAGGGCGGTCATCCGGCGATCCGAGAAAAACGAGCCGGCGCGCGCCAGGTTGCGGGTGCGCGCTTCGAGGCGTTCGGGGTGAGCCAGTGAATCGGCGTCGTCACTGATACCGCGCAGATAGCGCGGCAGGTAATTGGTCATGATGGCCGACGGCGGATAGTCGGGGTCGGCGGTGATCACGTCATGACCCAGGTCGCGCAGCAACGCGCCGGCCTGTTCGACCGCCGTGAGCTGTTGCTTGCCGATCCTGACGGGCAGCGGGGTTGGCGACTTGGTGCTCAAGGCAATTCGCAGCTTGCCGGGGTGACGGGTCGCCGCGGCCGCGAACTCCCCCTCGGGTCCCGGAACGGTCGAGGTCGCATCGAGGAACAGCGCCGCGTCCAGCACCGACCGGGCGAGCGGGCCGTTGACACTCAACCCGTGCCACGCATCGTCGTGCGGCTCCAACGACACCCGATCCCGTTGAGGTTTGACACCGAACAGGCCGCACCAGATCGCCGGGATGCGAATCGACCCGCCACCGTCGGACCCCAGCGCCAGCGGAGCGAGCCCGGCGGCCACCGCGGCGGCACTACCGCCACTGCTGCCGCCCGGAGTGCGCCGGGGATTCCAGGGGTTGCGGGTCGCACCGAACGTCAACGATTCGGTGTAGGGGAACATCATCAGCTCGGGCACATTGGTTTTGCCGAGGATGACGGCGCCCGCGGCGCGTAACCGCCGCACCACCTCCGCGTCGGAGGTCGCGGCGGGGCGATGTCCGCCGCTGCCGTAGGTCGTCACCTCGCCGGCGACGTCGACATCGTCTTTGATCGCGATCGGCACCCCGAGGAGCGGGAGCCGCTCGCCGGCGTCGAGGCGGTCCTGCGCGACGGCGGCCTCGTAGCGCGCGCTGTCCGCGAGCACCACGCGATAGCAGCGCAACTGGCTGTCCAGCCGCGCGATCCGTTCCAGATAGATTTCGAGCAGCTCGGGCGCGGTCAGTTCGCCGTCGGCCAGCATTCTCACCTGAGCGGCCGCGCCGGCAAAGGCCACGTCGCGAGCGTCCACTGCGGCAGCGTATCCCCCGCACCGGACCGGCCAGTACCGTGGGCGACATGTCCTGCGTGTTCTGTGCGATCGTCGCCGGGGAGGCCCCCGCCATCCGGATCTATGAAGACGACGACTACCTGGCGATCCTCGACATCCGCCCATTCACCCGCGGCCACACCCTGGTGATCCCCAAGGGGCACAGCGTGGATCTCACCGACACGCCGCCGGAGACGCTGGCGGGGATGGTCACCATCGGCCAACGGATCGCCCGCGCCGCCCGCGCGACGGAGTTGGCCGACGCGACCAACATCGCGATCAACGACGGCAGCGCCGCCTTTCAGACGGTGTTCCACATCCACCTGCACGTGCTGCCCCGGCGCAACGGCGACAAGTTGTCGGTCGCCAAGGGCATGCTGCTGCGGCGCGATCCCGACCGGGACGCCACCGCGCAAATCTTGCGCTCGGCCCTGGCCCGCATTGACGCCAGCCAGTAATACTGGGCGGATGGCACTTCCGTCCTGGGTCGAGCAGCGGTTGCTGCCTCAGGTTCTGCGCGTACACGACACCGTTTATCGCCGGACGAACGGCTGGATCGGTCATCGCATGCTGCTGATACCCAGCCTGCTACTCCATACCGTGGGCGCGAAGACGGGCCAGGCGCGAACAGCGGCGCTCACCTATGCCCGCGACGGCGACGACTACCTGATCGTCGCTTCCAAGGGCGGCGACCCGCGCGCACCCGGCTGGTATCACAACCTGCGCAAGCATCCGGATGTGGAAATCAACGTCGGGCCAAAGCGTTTGGCGGTGACCGCCCGCGCGGTGCTGCCGGACGACCCCGACTACCCCCGGCTGTGGCAGATCGTCAACAAGAACAACGGCGACCGGTACACGGCCTACCAGCAGAAGACCTCGCGGCCGATTCCCGTCGTGGTACTCACGCGACGTTGACCCTGATGCCGACGCGGAGGTTTATTCTCCACTAGCGCGCGGTGAACGCCTCGATGGTTCATCAAACGGCGCGGGATCGGCTGGAGCGGGTATGAGACCGTGGGCGGGAAACCCCTGGCGGCGATTCAGGCTGCCCCCGCGGCTCTGCTGGCTCTTCGCCGGTGCATACGGTGTGGCCGCCGCGCTGGTGGTGGCGTCCTCGATCGGCGGCTGGGAGGGCGCCTACGCAACCCGGCCCGTCGACGAAATCGCCCTGGCGGTCTGCCTGCTGTTCGGGGCGGGGTGTGCGGGCTACGCCGCCCGGTCGGCGGCCGGCCGGCACCGGGCCGGATGGCTGGCAATGATGACGGCCCAGCTGGGCTGGGCGGCGGGCGAGGTCATCTGGGCCGTATACGACGTGCGTCCGAAACTGGCCCACGCCACCCATCCCGCGGCCGCGGAGATCGTGCTGTTGCTATGGCCGTTCGGCGCCTACGCATCGTTGGTGCTGTTGTCGCGCTTCTCGCGGCAGAGCCCGCGGCGACTGGTGCTCGACGGCCTCATCGTGGCGACGTCGCTGTTCGTGGTGTCGTGGGTCTTCGTCCTCGAGAAGCAACTGCGCGAGGACAGCGGTTCGCAGGCGACGACGATCGCCGAAGTCTTCAACGACGTTCTCCTGCTGACGACCTCGATCCTGATGCTGTCCCGGGTTCGTCGCGGCGACCCGCCGAGCCGCAATCTGCTGGCCGGGGGCGTGACGACCATCAGCATCGCCGACATCACGATGGTGTTCAAGAGCGGGATCGGCAGCTACCAGGTCAGCGATCTCGTGGACCTCGGCAGAGTGGGTGGGCTCGCCATGATCGCGCTCGCCGCGCTGTCGAGCGTCTATGAGGCGCCCGCGCCGGGGACGCGTGACGACGAAATACGGTCGCGCACCCGGCTATGGCTGCCGTACCTGCCGCTGCTGGTGGCCGCCGCAGTCGGGCTGACCCGCGCGGTCAGGTTGATGGCGCACGGACCCCTGCTGATCGCGCTCGGAATCCTGGTGGCCGCGGTGCTCGTCCGGCAGTTCGTCATGCTGATGGAAAACCAGAGGTTGTTGTCCGAGGTTGCGCGGGAAGCGTTCCGTGACAGCCTGACGGGCCTGGCCAATCGCGCTTACTTCCTCGATCGGCTCGAGCAGGCCGTCGCCCGGCAATGCTGCGAAATTACGCCCATTGCGGTGTTGTGCCTCGATCTCGACAACTTCAAATCCGTCAACGACGCCCTCGGCCACCCCGCCGGTGACGAATTGCTGATCCGGGTCGCCGGGCGGCTCACCGCCGCCTTGGATGACAAGTGCGTCACGGCTCGCCTTGGTGGTGACGAGTTCGCCGTGCTAATCGAGGGGTCAATCGAGGAATCACAGGCGGCGGCGAGTCGAGTTCTCGAGGCGTTCAACGCCCCGATTGTCGTCGACGGCGTTCCTATACCGGTCCGGCCGAGCGTCGGTTACACGGTGGCCACCGCCTCGCCGGACTGCAGCGTCGAGCAGCTCCTCAGGCACGCCGACCTGGCCATGTACACCGCCAAACGCGAAGGCGGCCAATGCGTTCGCAGCTTCGTGCCGGATCTGTCCCTCTCGTTCTCGACCGCGCAACTAGCAGGGCCCGCCCCGGCGGCAGCGGAGGTCGCTGAGCCGAGTGCCGCACCGATGCTCAGGCGCGCCGCCGACGTGGGGGCGTCGAGACCGGTGCAACCCCAGGAAGGTATCGACGGCATCCGGTGGCCCCCGATGGCGATCCGGATTGCCCTGGGCCTCTTGATGATTGGCGTGATCGCCTTCACCGCGACCAGTGTCATCTACCCGAATGCCGGCCACAGCGTCTTCTTCGCCAAATCCCTCTACTCGGCGTTGAACCTGCTGGCGGCCGGGTTGATCGCCGTTCGCGCATACCGCCTCAAGGCCGATCGCCTTGCGTGGTCTTTGATCGCGGCCGGCATGGCATTGTCGGCGCTCGGTGACGTCGTCTATGCCGTGTGGGTCCCGAACGCCAAGTCACCCTCGGTTGCCGATCCCGAATACCTGGCGTTCTATCCGTTCGTCTATGCCGGGATTCTGCTGCTGATGCGATCGCGCCTGAAGCGGGTGCCGATGCCCATCCGCGTTGATTCCCTGGTGTGCGCGTTGGCCGTCGCCGCACTGGCCGCGGCGCTGCGGGCCGGGCCCATGCATGCCGCCGCCGCAAAAGCGCCCGCGACCGTGCTGGTGGGCCTGATCTATCCGTGGGGCGATCTGGTACTGCTGGCGCTGGCAGTCGGCATGCTGCCAATCCTCGGTTGGCGCAGCGAGTTTCGCTGGGGTTTCCTGGTGGTCGGGCTGGTTGGCTTCGCGGTCGCCGACACCGCCTACCTCATTCAAACGTCGGACGGCTCATACCGGGTCGGCACCACCCTAGACGCGCTCTGGCCGGCTTCCTCGCTGCTGGTGGCGATGGCCAGCTGGGCGCGTGGGTCGTCGGCGGCCCCGACGCCGCGGCGCGGACTCGCCTCCTACGCGGTTCCGGTGACCTGCACCGTCATAGCGCTGGGCGTCGCCATCCTTGGGCACGATTCGCGGCTCGCGTCGACGCTCGCCGCACTGAGCCTCGTCGCGGTCGCCGCCCGATTCTCGGTGACCTTCCGGGACATCAGCATGCTGGCCGAAAGCCACCAGCAGGCCATGACAGACGAATTGACCGCCCTGCCCAATCGGCGATCACTGGCGACGGCGCTGACCGAGCTGTCGGCTTCCGCGTCATCCGTCAGGACGTCGTCGAATCGTGCGCTGCTCCTGCTGAATCTCCACAAGCTGCGGGAGATCAACGACTCCGTCGGTCGCCACTTCGGCGACGAGCTGGTGTGGCACATCGCAAACCGACTGGCGCACAGCGTTCGCCGCGATGATCTGCTCGCGCGCGTGAGCGACGAGGAATTCGCCATCCTGCTCGGCGAGGGATCGGATCTCGTCGCCGCACGCGCCCAAGCGGGCCGGTTGCTCGAAGGCGTCAGCATCCCATTCGAACTCGATGCCATCAGCGTGCAGATCGATGCGTCCATCGCCATCGCGCTCTACCCCGACCATTGCGACCATCCGCAAGAGCTGTTGAACCGCGCCGAGGCGGCGATCCCGCACGCCAGGTCCGCCCTCAGCAGGATCGCGGTGTACGAGTCCGCCTTCGAGATCGACCGGGACCACGACCCCAACCTCGTCGGGGAGCTGCGGGCCGCGGTGATCGATGGCGACCAGTTGACGGTGCACTACCAGCCCAAGGTGAATGCCGGCGACGGGAGCGTTCACAGCGTCGAGGCGCTGCTGCGCTGGCAGCATCCCACCCGCGGGTTGCTGCTGCCGGAGGAATTCCTTCCGGCCGCGGAGCGCGCCGGTCTGATGCGCACGGTCGCCAATCGCACCATCAACCTCACGCTCGAGCAGATCCGGTCCTGGCGCGACGACGGCATTCCGCTGACCGTTGCGGTGAACCTGTCCACGACGAACCTGCTCGACCTCGACCTCGCCGTCACCATCGAGCGGCTGCTTCGGGTCCACGGCCTACCGCCCGACGCGCTGATCGTCGAGATCACCGAGAGCGCGCTCGTCGACTCGGAGCGCTCCCGTAACACCGTCGCCGCCCTGCAGCTGCTCGGCGTTCGCATCTCGCTGGATGATTACGGCACCGGATGGTCGTCGCTGGCGCGCCTGCAGGATGTCTCGGTCGACGAGCTGAAACTCGACAGGCGATTCGTGGCGCGGCTGGCCCACGACCCGCGGTCGGTGGCCATCGTGCAGTCCACCGTGGACTTGGCGCAGAACCTGGGCGCCGACCTTGTCGCCGAGGGGGTCGAAGACGAGGAGACGCTGAGTGCGCTGCGCGGTTACGGCTGCACCATCACCCAGGGGTTCGTGCACAGCGAGCCGTTGCCGCCGGACGAACTGCAACGCTGGATCACGAGCAGGGGCGCGATCGCGGGCGTCGAATCTTAAGCGTTCGGCTGTGACGGACTGACCGGTTAGAACAACTCCTTGGCCAGCAATTCCAGGGTCAGCACCCGTGCCGGCGCGGTGGCCGGGTCGGTGCCGCGGCGCGCCGAGGCGACCGGATGCACCATCACCTCGTCGACGTCGAACCGTTGCGCAAGCGCCCGCAACTGGTCGGCGGCCTCGGCGGGTGTACCGAGGACCGCTCGTTGCAGCCCGCTCGCAACGATGTGCTGCTGCTGCGGCGTCAGCTCGGCGCCTTGGGCTTCCTCGACCAGGGGCACCGGGCCGAGGGGCTCTCCGGTGCGAAGCTTGGCCATGATCTGCAGGTTGGGCATCATCAATGCCGTTGCCTCTTCCCGCGTTTCGGCCACGGCGGCGTTCACCGTCAGAAACGTCACCGGCTCGGGCGTTAGGGTGCTCGGCTTGAATCGGGATCGATAGAGCTCGAGCGCCTCTTCGGTTCCGGTGCCGGAGAAGTGATGCGCGAAGACGTACGGCAGCCCCTTGGCGGCGGCCAGGTGTGCCGAGTACATCGACGAGCCCAGCAGCCAGAGGCGGGGCTCACCGGCCGCCGCGGGGGTCGCCTTGAGGCGATAGTCCCCCGAGCGCAGCGGCACCACCACGCCGCGCGCGCTCATCAGCGCCGCCACGTCGTCGAGATACTCCGGAAAGTTCTCGATGTCTTCTTCGCCGCGGCCGCCGCGCAGCGCGTAGGCGGTCACCGGGTCGGACCCGGGCGCGCGGCCGATGCCCAGGTCGATGCGGCCCGGGGCGGCGGCTTCCAGCAGGGCGAACTGCTCGGCCACCGCCAGCGGCGCGTGATTGGGCAGCATCACACCGCCGGACCCCAGCCGCAGCTGCGTGGTCTGCGCGGCCAGATAGGCGATCAGGACCGGCGGGCTGGTGGCGCCGACGGACGGCATGTTGTGGTGCTCGGCGACCCAGTAGCGCGTGAAACCCAGGCGGTCCGCGGCCTGTGCCAGCTGCACGGTCGCGGCGAGCGCATCGCTGGTCGTCTGGTCGGTGCGCACCGGGACGAGATCAAGAACGGAAAGACGCACGTTCGCGTCAACGCCTTCGGGCCCGCGAACGTTCCCGGCGGTCAGTAGTCCTTGAGCGTGATCGAGCTGACGATGCGGTCGAAGACCTCCTGCGGGATCGGTGCCCCACCCGGGATGTTGTCGACGACCAGCCATTGGTTCCGCTTGACGTAGTCACTGAACTCTTTGTGGTAGTTGGCGAAGCCGAGTTCGTAATCGTCACCCGCGGCGGCGAGTTCGCCGGCCAGGATGTAGCCGCCCAGGAGAGCGACGCTGGTTCCCTGGCCCGACAACGGCGAACAGCAATACCCGGCATCGCCCACCAGCGCCACCCGGCCCGTCGACCAGCGATCCATCTTGATCTGGGACATCTCGTCGAAGTAGAAATCCGGTGCGCCGCGCATGTACTCCAGCAGTTGCGGACGCACCCACCCGTCGTCGGCCATCCGCCGCTCCAGCTCGGCGAACTGCGCCTCGGTATCGCGGTAGTCGATGCGCAGGTCGGTGTCCATGAAACCCAGCATGGCGCGGGCCTCGCTGTTGTTGCGGGCGCTGTAGACCCCGGCCATCGTCGAATCCCCGTAATGCCAGGTCTGCCAATAGTCCAAACCGAGGAAATTGGGCACGGTGAAGATCGCCGCGTAAGTGCCCAGCCGCTCGATGAATTGCTCCTCGGGGCCGAACACCAGTCGGCGCACGTTCGAGTGCAGTCCGTCCGCCCCGATGACCAGGTCGAAGCTGCGGCCGGGAGCACGTTCGAAGGTCACGTTGACGGCCGCGCCGTCGTCGTCCAAGCCGGTGATGGTGTCATCGAAGATGTATTCGGCCGTCCATTGGCTTGCGCCGTACAACAATTCGACGAGGTCGTCACGCAAGAGCTCGATATCGGGACTGTCGATGGGCCCGCCGGTGGGCGTGGACTCCGTGTCTCGGGAGAGCTCGTTGCCGTCGCGGTCGACGACGGAAGCGCCGCGAATTTGCGTCTTCCGTTTTTGGGCGGCGGCCAGCAGCCCCATGCGTTCCAGCACTCCCAGCGCCGGCCCGCGCACGTCGATCGCCTGACCGCCCGGCCGCGGCCCGGAGTGCCGCTCCACCACGGTGACCGAATAGCCGTGCCGTCCAAGCCAATAAGCCGCCGTTGCACCGGCCACGCTCGCGCCGGAAATCAGAACGTCAGTCACTTGATCCCTGCCAGCCTTTTCGCGTCTCGGAAAACGTCGTCGAGCATTGCTGGTGTCAACCTACCGGTAAACATGTTTTGCTGGCTTGGGTGGTAGCAACCGAGTAACCGCACACCAGGGGCGAATTGCGCTACCACACCGTGGCCGAACCGCGGTTTGCGCATGGCGGACGCGCCCGGCAGGCGCAGCGCGATTTGCCAGGCGAAGCCGCCCAACGCCACGATCGTGCGCACATGATCGGACACCAGCCGCCATTCGGCCTCCAGCCAGGGCCAGCAGGTGTCGCGCTCCGCCGGCGTCGGCGCATTGGCCGGAGGCGCGCACCGCACCGGCGCCGCGATGCGAACCCCGTTGGCCCGCAATCCATCCGCGGCATCCACGCTGGTCGGTTGGTTCACCAGCCCGGCCCGGTGCAACGCCGCGTAAAGCTGATCGCCGGACCGGTCGCCGGTGAACATGCGTCCTGTCCGGTTGGCCCCGTGCGCGGCGGGCGCCAACCCGACGATCAACAGCCGCGGTCGCTCCGACCCCCAGCCCGGAACGGGCCGGCCCCAATACGGCTGGTCGGCGAAGGCGCGGCGCTTGAGGACGGCCACGTCTTCGCGCCATTCCACCAGCCGCGGGCAGGCGCGGCAGACGCTGATCAGGGCGTCTAGCTCGGGGATCGACGCGGCGTGCGGAGCGAGCGCGGCGACCTGTGCGGCATCGGCGGCCACGGTGGTCTGCGGGGTCGCCGGATCACCCGGCCATCCGGTGCCGGGAACCACTGGAGAATCGAACGCCTGGCCGGTACGAGGGTGGACGAGCACATGAACATCCTGCAGTGAACCGGTAGGCGGCGGCCGAACGCCCCGAATATTCAGTGGTCGCGCCGCAAATCGGCGGCTAAGTTCTCCCCGGGACATCTCATGAGCCATACGAGCCGCGGCCCGGCGTTTCTGATCCTGTCCGCCACGCTGATGGCGACGGCCGGTACCGGCATCTCGGTGATCGCGTTTCCGTGGCTGGCCTTGCAGCATCATGATCGCGCGCGCGACGCGTCGATCGTGGCCGCGGCCATGACGCTGCCACTGGTGCTGTCCACCCTGGTCGCCGGCACCGCGGTCGACTTTTTCGGGCGCCGCCGGATCTCGCTCGTTTCCGATTCGCTCTCCGGCGTGGCGGTGAGCGCCGTCCCCGTGACCGCCTGGCTGTTCGGCGCCGAGGCGCTCAACGTCGCCGAGCTGGCCGGGGTCGCCTTCTGCGCGGCCGCCTTCGACCCGGCCGGGATTACCGCGCGCCAGTCGATGCTGCCCGAAGCCGCCGCCCGCGCGGGGTGGTCGCTGGATCGCACCAACAGCCTCTACGAGGCGATCCTCAACCTCGGTTTCATGGTGGGCCCCGGCATTGGCGGCCTGATGATCGCAGCGGTCGGCGGCGTCAACACCATGTGGGTCACGGCGGGTTGTTTCGGCTTGTCGCTGTTGGCTATTGGTGCGCTGCGGCTCGACGGTACCGGCAAGCCCCACCACGCGACCCGCCCCGACGGGTTGGTCTCCGGCATCGTCGAAGGCCTGCGGTTCGTCTGGAGTCTGCGGGTGCTCCGGACGCTCGGCCTGATCGACCTGGCCGTCACCGCGTTGTACCTGCCTATGGAAAGTGTGCTGTTCCCAAAGTATTTCGCCGAACAGCACCAGCCCGCGGAGCTGGGTTGGGCGCTGATGGCGCTCGCGGTCGGCGGTGTGGCGGGCGCCCTGGGTTATGCGGCGCTCTCGAAATACACCCGGCGGCGTACGGCCGTGCTGACGGCCACCCTGACCTTCGGCGCGGCGACGGCGGGCATCGCATTCCTGCCGCCGCTGCCGGTGATTCTGCTGCTCTGCGCGGTGACCGGCCTGGTCTATGGGCCGATCCAGCCCATCTACAACTACGTCATGCAGACCCGGGCGCCGCACCATCTGCGCGGCAGGGTGGTCGGCGTGATGGCGGGGCTGACCTATGCCGCCGGGCCCTTGGGCCTGCTGGTGGCCGGTCCGCTCGCCGACACCGCCGGGTTGAAGGTCACCTTCCTGGCGCTGGCGGTGCCGATTCTGCTGATCGGCTTGTCGGCCTTGCGGCTGCCGTCGCTGCGGGAGTTGGACCGGGCGCCGGAGTCCGAGGCGCAAACGCCGTTGTGATACGTCAGTCGGCGAGGATCTTGCGCTTTTGCTGCTCGAATTCCTCATCGGTGAGCAGCCCCCGGTCTTTCAGCGCGGCCAGCCTCTCGAGCCGCTCGACCGGGTCCGCACCCGGTTGGGCCTGTGGCGCCTGCATGGCGTTGAGCGCCTGCTGCTGCATCTCGGCTCCGCGCCGCATCATCTCGTCCCGGAATGCGGTCGGATCGGCAATGGCCTGGCGGATGACGTCGGCCATCGGCATACCCATGACCTGAGCGCCCGCGAGGTCGGGACGGGCCGAGGTCACGGCGTCGATTGCGACATCGGCCGTCTCGGCCGGCTGATGGTCCAGTTGGACGCGGCTGTGGTCCTTGGGGTCGTAGAGCACCGGCACCCTCATGCCCGGACGCGGTGGGCTGAGTTGAGGTAGCAGCGCGGTGAGGCTGGCCTCGAACGGCGGTTCGGTGTCCGGCGTGACCCGCAGCAGCAGCTTCCAGCGAACTTCGGTGTTGTTGACCAGGTTCGGGTTGCCGATCGTGACGGCGATCGCCGACTGCTCGGCGGCGAGGACGTCCGCAAACGCGCGGATACCGACTTTGCTGAGATCTCGCCGTCCGAACATCTCTGACCCACCTTTCGCCAGAATCGCTCAACTGTACAGCGCCGAAGGGCCCGTAGGATCGGTCCGTGACCGCTGATGTCCTGGCCGAGCTCATCGCCGGCCTGCCCGACGGCATAGTCGTCACCGACCCGACCGTGACCGAGGGTTACCGCCAGGACCGCGCCTTCGACCCGTCGGCCGGCAAACCGTTGGCCGTGGTCCGGCCGCGGTGCACCGAACACGTGCAGACCGTGCTGCGCTGGGCCAGCGCCCACCGGGTGCCGGTGGTGACCCGGGGCGCCGGCAGCGGCCTGTCCGGCGGGGCGACAGCGCTGGACAACGGGATCGTCCTGTCGACGGAGAAGATGCGCGACATCACGGTCGACCCGGTCACCCGCACCGCGGTGTGCCAGCCCGGGCTGTTCAATGCCGAGGTCAAGACGGCCGCCGCCGAGCACGGCCTGTGGTATCCCCCGGATCCGTCGTCGTTCGAGATCTGCAGCATCGGCGGCAACATCGCCACCAACGCCGGTGGCCTGTGTTGCGTCAAATACGGCGTCACCACCGACTACGTGCTGGGCATGCAGGTGGTGCTGGCCGACGGCACGGCGGTCCGGCTCGGCGGCCCCCGACTCAAGGACGTCGCCGGGCTGTCCCTGACGAAGCTTTTCGTCGGCAGCGAAGGCACCCTGGGCGTCGTCACCGAGGTCACACTGCGACTGGTGCCCAAGCAGAACGCGTCCAGCATCGTGGTGGCCGCCTTCGCCACGGTCGAGGCGGCGGTCGATGCGGTGCTCGGGGTCACCGCGCGGTTGCGCCCGTCGATGCTGGAGTTCATGGACTCGGTGGCCATCAACGCCGTCGAGGACACCTTGCGCATGGATCTGGACAGGGGCGCGGCCGCGATGCTGGTTGCCGCGTCCGACGAGCGCGGCGGGGCGGGCAGTGAGGACGCCGAGGTAATAGCCGCGGTGTTCACCGAAAACGGTGCGACGGAAGTGTTTTCGACCGACGACCCCGACGAGGGCGAAGCGTTCGTCGCCGCCCGCCGGTTCTGCATCCCCGCGGTCGAGGCGAAGGGATCGCTACTGCTCGAGGACGTCGGCGTCCCGCTGCCGGCGCTGGGCAGACTGGTCACCGGCATCGCCCGCATCGCCGCCGAGCGTGACCTGACCATCTCGGTGATCGCCCACGCCGGTGACGGCAACACTCACCCGTTGATCGTGTACGACCCCGCGGACGCCGCGATGACCGAGCGGGCTCACCTCGCCTTCGGCGAGATCATCGACCTGGCCGTCGGGCTCGGTGGGACGATCACCGGCGAGCACGGCGTCGGCCGGTTGAAGCGCCCGTGGCTGGCCGGCTATCTCGGGCCCGAGGTGATGGACCTGAACCGGCGGATCAAGCAGGCCCTGGACCCGCAGGGCATCCTCAACCCGGGCGCGGGGATCTAGGGCTTTGCTCCGCCGCATGCCGTCCGCGTGTGCGGCTGGCCGCGCACGCGGTGTTCAGTGTGCGACTGGCCGCACACGCGGTGTTCAGCGTGCGGCTGGCCGCACACTCGGCCACGACCGCATTGACATTCTGGCCTGTGTGTCGTACGAATGAGACATGACTCCGGTTATGTCTCACAATGCGCCGGTCAAGTTCGAGCTGGCCACCGCCGACACCTGGGCGGAACCCTGGCCGATGTACCGCGCGCTTCGCGACCACGATCCGGTGCACCACGTCGTCCCGGCCAGACGGCCCGAGCACGACTACTACGTGCTGTCCCGGCACGCGGACGTGTGGGCCGCCGCCCGCGACCACGAGACGTTCTCCTCCGCGCAGGGACTGACCGTCAACTACGGCGACCTGGACATGATTGGGCTGCAAGACAATCCACCGTTTGTGATGCAGGATCCGCCGGTGCACACCGAGTTCCGGAAACTGGTGTCGCGCGGCTTCACGCCGCGACAGGTGGAGGCGGTGGAACCCAAGGTGCGCGAGTTCGTCGTCGAGCGCATCGAGCGGCTGCGCGCGAACGGCGGCGGCGACATCGTCACCGAGCTGTTCAAACCGCTGCCGTCGATGGTGGTCGCGCATTACCTCGGTGTGCCCGAAGAGGATAGGGTTCAGTTCGATGGCTGGACCGAGGCCATTGTTGCGGGAAATACGGCGGACGGAGGGATCGGCGCGGCGCTGGAGACGGTCGGCGGTGCCGTCGGGTCGATGATGGCCTACTTCACCGAGTTGATCGAGCGGCGCCGGACCGAGCCGGAGGACGACACCATCTCGCACCTGGTCGCCGCGGGGGTAGGGGCCGACGGCGACATCGCCGGGACCCTGTCGGTGTTGGCCTTCACGTTCACGATGGTCACCGGCGGCAACGACACTGTCACCGGAATGCTCGGTGGCTCAATGCCTTTGCTACATGAGCGCCCGGATCAGCGGCGGCTTGTCGTCGATGACCTGGGGCTGATCCCCGACGCCGTCGAGGAATTGCTGCGACTGACCTCGCCGGTGCAGGGGCTGGCCCGCACCACCACCCGCGACGTGACGATCGGCGACACCACCATCCCCGCCGGCCGCAAGGTGATGCTGCTGTACGGGTCGGCCAATCGAGATGAGCGCCAATATGGCCCGAACGCCGGTGAGCTTGACGTCACCCGCTGCCCGCGCAACATCATGACCTTCAGCCACGGCGCACACCATTGCCTGGGCGCGGCGGCGGCACGGATGCAGTCGCGGGTCGCCCTGACCGAACTGCTCAGCCGTTGCCCGGATTTCGAGGTCGATGAGTCCGCGATCGTCTGGTCGGGCGGCAGTTATGTGCGGCGCCCGCTCTCCGTGCCGATCCGGACGGGGTCCTGATGGCGAACGACTGGCTGGGGGCGCACCGTACCGAGGCGGCCGCCGACCGGATCCTCGACGCGGCCGAGCAGCTCTACACCGAGCGGGACCAGGACTCGATCGGCATGAACGAAATCGCCAGGGCCGCAGGCTGTTCCCGGGCGACACTGTACCGGTACTTCGAGAACCGCGAGGCGTTGAAAACCGCCTACGTGCATCGCGAGACCCGCCGGCTCAGCCGTGCGATCAAGGAGGAGATCGGCGGCATCGACGATCCCCGGGAACGACTGGTCGCGAGCATCACCGCCACGCTGCGGATGGTTCGCGGCAATCCGGCGTTGGCCTCATGGTTCGCCATCACCCGGCCACCGATCGGCGCCGAGGTCGCCGGGCAGTCCGAGGTCATCACCGCCCTGGCCGCCGCGTTCATCGGCTCGCTCGGGCCCGAAGACCCCGCCGTCGTCGAGCGCCGGGCGCGATGGATGGTGCGAGTGATCACCTCGCTGCTGCAGTTCCCCGGTCGAGACGACGCCGACGAGCGGGCGATGATCGAAGAATTCGTCGTCCCGATTGTCACGCCGGTATCCGCCCGGGGTTAGGCGCCGCCCAACCGCTCAAGCCCGCACGCGCGTGAAGCGGTGCAGCAGCCAGGCCAAGGGGATGGTCAGCATCATCGTCGCGACGAAGAGGCCGAGCATCGAACCCGTGTACACGTGGGCGCGGACGACGTAGACCATGGCGAATTCCATGGTGATCAGGTGGATGAGGAAGATTTCGTAGGAGATCTCCCCCAGCCACACCATCGGCCGCGTCGCCAGCAGCCGCCAATACCAACCGTGGTCCCCCAGGGCCAGCGGCGCCACCGCGAGCGCGGCGATCACGGCGTAGAAACAGGTCTTGAACAGGGCCTCGCTCAGCGTCGCCGGCGACGTGGTGGGAGCGCCGGCGATGGGAGTGGACACGATGAAGTAGCAGACGACGGCCAGCGGTATGGCCACGAACGCGTAGCCGCGCACGCCCATCGCCTGCAGCACGGCCAGCAGCATCCCGGCGAGGAACCAGGCCAGGTAGGTGGGCAGCCACAGCCGCGCGCCGTCGGGGAACCAGTGATCGGTGTGTACGAGAACCAGCCAGGCCGGGCTGATCAGCGTCAGCGCGGACAGCGCGAACAGCAGTAACCTCGGCTGCCACCGCCGCCGGCAGACGAGCACCAACAGCAGGTATGCCAGCAGCGGGAGTAGCACGTAGAAGGACGCTTCCACCGCGAGGCTCCACATCTGCGTCAGGCCCTGATGGAGGTACTTCCCCAGGTAGCCGTTGCAGTAGATCTGCGTCAGCGTCAGGTTGCGCACCAGGCCGAGCCAAGTGTGTCCGGGGTTGGGTCCCGCCTCGCGGAAGTGGTACAGCACGTAGGCGAACAGCACGGTGACGACGTAGGCCGGCATGATGCGCCGAACCCGGTTCCGTGCATAGCGACTCAGCGACGGTGGCGGCGCGCCGGTAGCGGCTGATTTCAACCACGGCCGGAACAGCAGGAAGCCGGACAGCACGAAGAAGATCGGTACGCCGATCTCCAGCCGGGAGCCGACCAGGCCCCAATAGCCGTGGGTGTACTTGCCGGTGGTATAGGCCGCGTGGGTGCCGACGACGAGAAGCGCGGCGACGGCACGGATTCCGGTGAGGGAGGCGACCCGGTCGACGTGGGCGGTCTGCTCAAGTCCGCCCTGGGCGTCTTCTTCGGATTCTTCTTCGGACAGGGTCATCCGGTGTGTTTCCTGCGCGGCTTTCCGCCGTCCCGGCTGCGGGGCTTGTTCGCCGACCGATCCGGCTGAAGGTTGATCAGCACGCCCGAAATGCGGGTGTGCTCAAGTTTTTTCAGCGTCGACTTGGGCAGCTTGGCCGGCAACTCCACCAGCGAGAAGTCCGGGCCGATCGCGATGTGGCCGAAATCGCTTCGATGCAGGCCGCCCTCGTTGGCGATGGCGCCGACAATCGAGCCGGGGCCGATCTTGTGCCGCTTGCCCACCGCGATGCGGTAGGTGGTGAAGGGCTTTGTTTGCCTTGGCTTTTCGGGACGCTCGCGATGTTCGGTGTGCCGCTCGCGCCGCTCGCGCGGCGGCTCGGGCGACATCAAGAACTCTTCGCCGTCGCGGGACTGCAGCGCCAGGGCAGCGGCTATGTCGGCCAACGGGACGTCGTGCTCACGTTCGTAGTCCTCGACCAGCTTGCGGAACAGCTCGATTCCCGGACGGCCCAGCGCGGTGGTGATGGAATCGGCGAACTTCGCCACCCGCTGGGCGTTGACGTCCTCGACGGTGGGCAGCTCGGACTCGGTGAGCGTTTGGCGCGTTGCCTTTTCGATCGCCTTGAGCAGGTGGCGCTCCCGCGGGGAGACGAACAGCAGCGCCGTCCCCGAGCGCCCGGCCCGCCCGGTGCGTCCGATGCGGTGCACGTAGGACTCGGTGTCGTGCGGGATGTCGTAGTTGAGGACGTGCGATATCCGCTCCACGTCCAGCCCCCGCGCGGCCACGTCGGTGGCGACCAGGATGTCGATTCCGCCGTCTTTCAGCGCGGCGACGGTCCGCTCCCGCTGCCCCTGGGGGATGTCGCCGTTGATGGCCGCCGCCGAAAAGCCTCGGGCCCTTAGCTTTTCCGCGACTTCCTCGGTCGCCTGCTTGGTGCGCACGAAGACGATCATCGCCTCGAACGGCTCGACTTCCAGCACCCGGGTCAGCGCGTCCATCTTGCGCGGACCGGCGACCTGGATGTAGCGCTGTGAAATGTTCTCCGCGGTAGCCGTTTTCGCTTTGGTGGTGACTTCGAGCGGATCGTGCAGGTACTTGGTGGTGAGCTTGCGGATCGCCGCCGGCATGGTCGCCGAGAACAGAGCGACCTGTTTGTACTCGGGGGTGTCGGCCAGGATGCGTTCGACGTCCTCGGCGAAGCCCATGGTGAGCATCTCGTCGGCCTCGTCGAGCACCAGGTAGTCGACGTGCGAGAGGTCCAGCGTCCCGCGTTCGAGATGGTCGATCACCCGGCCGGGAGTACCGACCACCACCTGGGCGCCGCGCCGCAGCCCGGCCAGCTGAACCGTGTAGGAGGAACCGCCGTAGATCGGCAGCACGTTGATCTTCGGCAGGTGGGCCCCATACCGGCTGAACGCCTCGGCCACCTGCAGGGCCAGCTCCCGGGTGGGCGCCAGCACGAGCGCCTGAGTCGCCTTGCTGGTGGCGTCGATCTTGGACAGGATCGGGATCGCGAATGCCGCGGTCTTGCCGGTGCCGGTCTGGGCGAGACCGACCACGTCCGAGCCCTCCATCAGCGCCGGAATCGTCGCCGCTTGGATGCCCGTGGGTGACTCGTAGCCGACGTCGGCGATCGCCCGCAGCACCGAGGGGTGGATCTGCAGGTCGGCAAACGTCGGAGAGGCAGCCTCAGGCGAGGTGTCCGGGAGGGTCATCGTCCAAGGAGTCTAGTGGTCGTGGCCCCGTGATCATGAGCACAGCTGCGCCGGGCCCGGCCATGCCTGTCACACCGGCGCGCGGGATGACGGTACGGTGCGCGATGTGTGGTCGATACCCCGCCGTACCGAGCCACTGACCGGCTCGGCCGCTCTCGCGTTGATCGCCATGACGTTGACCGGCTGTGGTTCGGGAGACTCCACGGTCGCCAAGACGCCGCAGGCCACGACGACTACGGACACCCCGTCCATCACCGCCCCGGCTCAGCCCTCCGGCGCCGCCGCGCCGCCCGGCAGCAGCGCGGCGCCGGCGGACCCGTGCGCGGTCAACCTCGCCTCCCCCACGATCGCGAAGGTGGTCTCCGAGCTCCCGCGCGACCCGCGCAGCCAGCAAGGCTGGAACCCGGAGCCCCTGGCCGGCAACTACAACCAGTGCGCCCAGCTGTCGGCCGTGATCATCAAGGCCAACACCAACGCCGTCAACCCCACCACCCGAGCGGTGCTGTTCCACCTCGGGCAGTTCATCCCGCAGGGGGTTCCCGACACCTACGGGTTCAACGGCGTCGACGCGTCGCAGACCACCGGCGACACGGTGGCGCTGACCTACCCCAGCGGCATCAACGGGTTGAACACCGATGTGCGGTTCCACTGGAACGGCAACGGCGTCGAGCTGATCGGTAACGCACCGGGTCACTGACCCCGCCGTTCCGTCGGTCCCCTCACCTACAGTTGCTGCTGTGTTCGTCACCGGCGACAGCATCGTGTACAGCGCGTCGGACCTGGCCGCCGCGGCCCGCTGCGAGTACGCGCTATTGCGGGATTTCGACGCGAAGCTGGGCCGGGGACCCGCGGCCACCGTCGAGGATGACCTGCTCGCGCGGACCGCCGTCCTCGGGAACGAACACGAGCGACGCGAATTGGACCGGCTGCGCGACCAGTTCGGCGATAACGTCGCGGTCATCGGCCGCCCGGCCTACACGCTCGCCGGCCTCGCGGCGGCCGCCGAGGCGACCCGGCGCGCCATCGCCGGCGGCGCGCCCGCGGTCTACCAGGCCGCCATGTTCGACGGCCGCTTCCTCGGTTTCGCCGACTTCTTGGTCCGAGACGGCGAGCACTACCGAGTGATCGACACCAAGCTGGCCCGTTCGGCCAACGTCACCGCGCTGCTGCAGCTGGCCGCGTACGCCGACGCGCTGGCCGCCTCGGGTGTGCCGGTGGCTCCCGAGGCCGAGCTGCACCTGGGCGACGGGACGGCGGCGCGTTACCGCGTCCGCGACCTCGTTCCTGTCTACCGCTCCGAGCGCGCCCGATTGCAGCGGCTTCTCGACGAGCACCATGCCAAGGGCGCCGCGGTTCGCTGGGACGACGAGGGCGTGGGCGCCTGTTTGCGTTGCCCGTTGTGCACCGAGCAATTGCGGGCCACCGACGATCTGCTACTGGTCGCCGGCATGCGACTGGGCCAGCGGGACAAGTTGATCGACGCCGGAATCACGACGGTCTCCGATCTCGCCCGGCACACCGGCTCGCTGCCGGAACTGTCGTCCGGTGCCATCGGCAAACTGACTGCCCAGGCGAAACTTCAAGTCCGGCAACGCGAAACCGGCGCGCCGCTGTTCGAGATCGTCGACCCGCAGCCGCTGACGCTGCTACCCGAACCGGACCCGGGCGACCTGTTCTTCGACTTCGAGGGCGACCCGCTGTGGACCGTCGACGGGCGGGAGTGGGGTCTGGAATACCTGTTCGGCGTCCTGGAAGCGGGACCGGCCGGCGCGTTCCGCCCGCTGTGGGCGCACAACCGGGTTGACGAGCGCAAGGCCCTGACCGATTTCCTGGCGATGGTGGCCAAGCGCCGCAAGCGCCGTCCGCACATGCACATCTACCACTACGCGCCGTACGAGAAGACCGCGCTGCTGCGGCTCGCCGGCCGCTACGGGGTGGGCGAGGACCAGGTTGACGAACTGCTGCGCAGCGGAACGCTCGTAGACCTTTATCCGTTGGTGCGCAAGAGCATTCGCGTGGGTGCGGAGTCGTTCAGCCTGAAGGCGCTGGAACCGCTCTACATGGGAGCGCAGCTGCGGGCCGGCGACGTCACCACGGCCACCGGTTCGATCACCTCTTACGCCAGGTACTGCGAACTGCAGGCCGACGGCCGCCGCGACGAGGCCGCCTCGGTGCTCAAGGAGATCGAGGATTACAACCACTACGACTGCCGCTCGACCCAGGAGCTGCGTAACTGGCTGATGTTGCGCGCCTACGAATCCGGCGTCGTACCGGTCGGCGCCCAGCCCGTCCGGGACGGCAACACCGTCGAGGACCGTGACCAGTTGGCGACGACCTTGTCGGCGTTCACCGGTGACGCCGCCGTCGGTGAGCGCACGCCCGAACAGACGGCGGTGGCACTGTTGGCCGCGGCGCGCGGCTACCACCGGCGCGAGGACAAGCCGTTCTGGTGGGCACACTTTGACCGGCTGAACTTCCCCGTCGAGGAGTGGGCGGACAACACCGACGTCTTCGTCGCCGAGCGCGCGTCGGTCAGCGTCGACTGGAACACGCCGCCCCGCGCGCGCAAGCCGCAGCGACGGGTGCGGTTGCACGGCGAACTGGCGCGCGGGGAGCTGATGACCGACGTCTTCGCGCTCTACAACCCGCCGGCGCCACCGGGGATGTCCGACGATCCCGAGCGGCGCGCGGCCGCACGCGCGACGGTCGTCGCGGCCGATGATCCGGCGCTGCCCGCCGAGGTAACCATCGTCGAGCGAGTAGGCAACGACGGCAAGCCATTCCACCAACTCCCGTTCGCGCTCACCCCGGGCCCGCCGATTCCGACGACCGCACTGCGCGAGTCGATCGAGGCGACGGCCGCCGCGGTCGCGGCCGGCTTGCCGCAGCTACCCCGCAACGCCGTCGTTGACATTCTGCTGCGCCGCGCGCCCCGCACACGCGGCGGGACCGCGCTGCCGCGTTGCGGCGACACGGTAGCCGACATCGCTACCGCGGTAATGGATTTGGACTCGTCGTACCTGGCGGTGCATGGACCGCCGGGCACCGGCAAAACGCATACCGCCGCCCGCGTGATCCAGCGCCTGGTCACCGAGCATGGTTGGCGCGTCGGCGTGGTGGCGCAATCGCATGCCGCGGTCGAGAACCTGCTGGACTGTGTCATCGACGCCGGGCTGGAGCCGGCACGGGCGGCGAAGAAGCGCAACGACCACAGCGCCCCGCGCTGGCAGGAGATCGACGGCGGCGCCTACGCCAGTTTCATCGCCGACACCGCGGGCTGCGTAGTCGGCGGAACCGCATGGGATTTCGCCAACGCCAATCGGGTCCCGCGCGACAGCCTGGACCTGCTGGTGATCGACGAGGCGGGCCAATTCTGTCTGGCCAACACCATCGCCGTGGCGCCGGCCGCCGCCAACCTGTTGCTGCTCGGCGACCCCCAGCAGCTGCCGCAGGTGAGCCAGGGAACGCATCCCGACCCGGTCGACACGTCCGCCCTCGACTGGCTGGTGGACGGCCAGCGCACGCTGCCCGACGAACGAGGATATTTCCTGGACCTCTCGTACCGGATGCACCCGGCGGTGTGCGCCGCGGTGTCGGCTCTGTCCTACGAGGGCAGGCTGCATTCCCACGAGTGCACCGCCGCCCGGCGCCTTGCCGGATAC
>NZ_LZKF01000212.1:0-5229 GCF_001672665.1 Mycobacterium sp. E2238
CAAGGACGGCGACGACGCGGACCGTGTCGAGCGGGCGATCGCACGGCTGACGGAGGCCGCGGACGCGGGCGCCGATGTGCCGTACCCGGTGGGCCGGCACGATCCGGAGACGTTGCGCCGCTTGGCCGCAGAGCTGCCGTTGCCGGTCAACGCGATCGCGCTGCCCGATCAGGACGACCCGGCGTCCTTCGGGCCGCTGGGTGTCGCCCGGATCAGCTTCGGCCCCTTTTTCCAGGCCGCGCTGGCGGCCCGGGCCGGGGAATTGCTGGCGCGCTGGCGCTGATCACGGCGGAAATGGTTGCGCGGCAGAGAAATCCGGCGGGGTCGGTGGACCCCGCCGGATAGTCGCCCACCTCTTACTTGGTGATCTCGATGCGCCGCGCCTGGCTCCCCGCATAGGCGCCGGTGACCCGCACGGTCAGCACGCCGGCGTCGTAGGAGGCCGTGATGGCGTCGCCGGTGACGTGGGCCGGCAGCTGGAACGACCGGCGGAAGGATCCATAACGCACCTCACGCAGCGTCCGCCCGTCCTTCTCCTCCGCGTGCTCGTCACGGCGTTCGCCGTGGATCACGAGTCGGCCGCGGTCGACCTCCACGTTGACGTCCTTCTCGACGTCAACGCCGGGAAGCTCGACACGTACGATCGCGTCGTCGCCGTCCTTGACGATCTCGGCGGCGGGGTTGAAACCGCTGGTCACTGGCTTGTACCAGTCCGACGCGGCGGCGGGGCCGAAGAAGTCGCGCAACCACCGGTCGGTGTCCCAGGCCGGTCGCGACCACAGTGCGAGGTTACTCATGGGGATCTCCTTGTACTTCCTTGAGCTTTGTTGTGGGTTTGCTGTGCCCGGCGCCCTTACGGCCGGTCATAACGAGAAACATGAGTCGACCACGCTAAAGTTCCACCTAGGCGTTCGCCTTGGGCGAACGAATATTCACAGGGCTCCCTGTGAGTTGTGAGATCCTCGTCATAGGACCGTCACATTGGGCGAAATCGCGGTAATTTCTGGCCGCTAACCTCAAAGCCATGGCTGCAGACGGGATTTCGCGTGCTCAGTGTGCGGGCGGTCACATCGTCGTAGTCGGGCACGGCATGGTGGGACACCGGCTCGTCGAGGCGCTCCGGGCGCGTGACGCCGAGGGGCTTTGGCGCATCACGGTTTTGGCTGAGGAGGCCGACGCGGCTTACGACCGCGTTGGCCTCACCTCGTACACCGAGAGCTGGGATCGCAAGCTGCTGGCGCTGCCGGGCAACGACTACGCGGGTGACGATCGGGTTCGGTTGGTGCTGAACGCTCGCGTCACCGAGATCGACCGGGAAGCGAAGTCGGTTGTTACGGCCGACGGGCAACGGCATGGCTACGACACGTTGGTGCTGGCCACCGGGTCGTATGCGTTCGTTCCGCCGGTGCCCGGCCACGACCTGGCGGCGTGCCACGTGTATCGCACGCTGGATGACCTCGACGCCATCCGGGCAGACGCCCAGCGCACGGTCGAGGCTGGTCGCACCCCGGCCGGCGTCGTGATCGGCGGTGGTCTGCTGGGTCTGGAGGCCGCTAATGCGTTGCGCCAGTTCGGCTTACAGACGCACGTCGTCGAGATGATGCCGCGCCTGATGGCCCAGCAGATCGACGAGGGCGGCGGCGCCCTGCTGGCCAAGATGGTCGGCGACCTGGGCATCGCGGTGCACGTCGGCACGGGCACGGAGTCGATCGAAACGATCGACCACGGCGACGGAGTGTCGTCGGTGCGGGTGCGCCTGACCGATGGCGAGGTCATCGACGCCGGGTTGGTCATTTTCGCGGCCGGCATCCGGCCGCGTGACGAGCTGGCCAGGGCCGCGGGTTTGGAACTTGCCGAGCGCGGCGGCGTGCTTACCGACTTGGCTTGCCGCACAAGCGATCCGGACATCTATGCGGTCGGCGAGGTCGCCGCGATCGGCGGCAGGTGCTACGGCCTGGTGGGGCCGGGATACACCTCCGCCGAGGTGGTGGCCGACCGCCTGCTCGACGGCGCCGCGGAGTTCGGCGAAGCGGACCTGTCGACCAAGCTCAAGCTGCTCGGTGTCGACGTGGCCAGCTTCGGCGACGCGATGGGCGTGACCGAGAACTGCCTCGAAGTCGCCATCAACGACGCGGTCAAGAAGACCTACGCCAAACTGGTGCTGTCCGACGACGCGAAGACCCTGCTCGGTGGCGTTCTGGTGGGCGATGCCTCGTCGTACGGGGTGCTGCGGCCGATGGTCGGCAGCGAGCTGCCGGGCGATCCGCTCGCCCTCATCGCCCCGGCTTCCGGCGAGGCTCCCGCGTTGGGAGTCGGCGCGCTGCCGGACTCCGCGCAGATCTGCTCGTGCAACAACGTCACCAAGGGCGATCTGAAGTGCGCCATCGCCGACGGCTGCGCCGATGTGCCCTCGCTCAAGTCGTGCACCGCGGCCGGCACGTCGTGCGGCTCGTGCGTGCCCCTGCTCAAGCAGCTGCTGGAAGCCGAGGGCGTCGAACAGTCCAAGGCGCTCTGCGAGCACTTCAGCCAGTCGCGGGCGGAGCTTTTCGAGATCATCTCGGCCACCGAGATCCGGACCTTCTCCGGCCTGCTGGAGCGCTTCGGCCGCGGAAAGGGCTGCGACATCTGCAAACCCGTGGTCGCGTCCATCCTGGCCTCCACCGGCTCGGACCACATCCTCGAAGGCGAACAAGCCTCGTTGCAGGATTCCAACGACCACTTCCTGGCCAACATCCAGAAGAACGGCAGCTACTCGGTGGTGCCGCGGGTGCCGGGCGGGGACATCAAGCCCGAGCACCTGATCCTGATCGGCCAGATCGCGCAGGACTTCGGTCTCTACACGAAGATCACCGGCGGCCAGCGGATCGACATGTTCGGCGCCCGGGTCGACCAGTTGCCGGAGATCTGGCGCCGGCTGGTCGACGGCGGCATGGAATCCGGGCACGCCTACGGTAAGGCGCTGCGCACCGTGAAGAGCTGCGTCGGCACCGACTGGTGCCGGTACGGCCAGCAGGATTCGGTGCAGCTGGCGATCGACCTGGAGCTGCGCTACCGCGGCCTGCGGGCGCCACACAAGATCAAGATGGGCGTCTCGGGTTGCGCGCGGGAGTGCGCCGAGGCGCGTTCCAAGGACGTCGGCGTCATCGCCACCGAAAAGGGCTGGAACCTCTACGTCGGCGGCAACGGTGGCATGACGCCCAAGCACGCCCAGCTGTTGGCCAGCGACCTGGACACCGAGACGCTGGTCCGCTACGTCGACCGGTTCGTCATGTACTACATCCGGACCGCCGACCGGCTGCAGCGCACGGCCCCGTGGGTGGATTCGCTCGAGGGCGGCCTCGACCACGTGCGCGAGGTCGTCTGCGAGGACTCGCTGGGCCTGGCCGACGAATTCGAGGCCGCAATGGAGCGGCATGTGCAGAACTACAAGTGCGAGTGGAAGGGCGTGCTCGACGACCCGGACAAGATGTCGCGTTTCGTCTCGTTCGTCAACGCCCCCGACGCCGTCGACTCGACGGTGGAATTCACCGAGCACGCCGGGCGCAAAATCCCGGTGTCCATCGGCATGCCGAAGATCCGTACGGGAGCTGGAGAGGAATCATGACACTTCTCAACGATATTCAGGTGTGGACGACGGCCTGTGAATACGACCGGCTCATCCCGGGCCGGGGCGTCGGAGTGCTGCTCGACGACGGTTCCCAGGCGGCGTTGTTCCGGCTCGACGACGGCTCGGTGTACGCGGTGGGTAACGTCGACCCGTTCTCGGGTGCGGCCGTGCTCTCCCGCGGGATCGTCGGCGACCGCGGGGGCCGGGTGGCGGTCCAGTCACCGATCCTCAAGCAGGCCTTTTCGCTGGAAGACGGTGAATGCCTGGACGATCCGAACTTCTCGGTGCCGGTGTACCCGGCGCGCGTCACCGCCGACGGCTTCGTCCAGGTCGGTCGGATCGCCGCCTAGCGGGTGATATCGCCGACGAGGTAGCGCTGCATCGTCGGGCCGATGGCGTCGACGATCGCGTCGACCGACATCGAATGCAGCGGCTCGGAGCGAATGCCGTAGCGCATGATGCCCAGGCCCACCAGTTGCGAGGCGCACAGCGAGGCCCGGGTGGCTACCTTGTCGGCACCCAGAATCTTGAGCAGCGGGCCGAAAACCGGCCCGATGAACATGCTTTGCACGGTTTCGGCGGTCTTGGCCATCCCGGTGGAAGCTATCGCGCTGGCGGCGAAGGGGCCGCCGCCGGCGGCGTCCCACGTGGTGATCAGCATGCGTAGCGTCTGACGGCCCACCTGGTTGACCCCGCCGGTGACGATTCGGTCGATGAATTCCGGTGTGCCGAACGGCAACCGCAGCATCTTGGCTACCGGGTCAAGCAGCCCGTGCGATGGCTCTTCGCGGCGGGGCATGCTGTCAGGATCGCCCGTATCGAAGTAAAGAGCAAGCGTCGCCGCCCCCGGCGCGTCTCGCCGGCCGGTGCTGTTAAGCCACCGGATTCGGCCGCATGACGCGGTCGTGGACCAACCGCTGCGCGGCCGGTCGCCGCGAAGCGTGCCGGGCGGTGGGCGCGAGCACCGGCGGCATGGCCCGGCGGAATCGGCTGGCGATCAGGCGCGCCAGCCCGGGATGGGTCCCCAGCGGCCGGCTGACCAGGTCGGCGCCGCAGGCGTGCAGCCGTTCCTGGAACAGGCCGTCGGCCAGCAGGTAGGAGGCGACCACGACGCGCGCGTTGGGCGCGTGGCGCCTCGCCTCGTCCACCGCTTCCGGCAGTTGCGGATCCCCGGTGGCCGCGAAGCCCAGGCTCACGCGCGACCCGGTCAGCGCCGACACCAGGGTGGCGGTGGTGTGCAGGTCGGCGCGCGCCCTGGCGTCCGATGTTCCCGCCGCCGCGAGGATCACCGAATCACCGGGCCGCCAGCCGCATTTCACCAACTGGTCACCGACGATCCGGGCGACCTGGCCACTGGGGCCCAGCGCCGGCGTGACGATCGCGTTCGGGTGGCCGCTCAGCTCGACGTGGGCCGGCAGGTCGGCACGGACGTGATAGCCGCGCGACAAGAACGCCGGCAGCACGATGGCGGGCCGGCCGGTCGCCCTCGCCCGCGACAGCACCTCGCTGGGGGTGGGGCCCAGCACGTCGACGAACGCGACCTCCACCGGCCGGCCCGCAAGCGAACTGGCTTGCGCGGCAAGCTCTTCGACCATCGCCACACCCTCGGGCCTGCGAGTGCC
>NZ_LZKF01000213.1:0-12496 GCF_001672665.1 Mycobacterium sp. E2238
CCGGTGTCACGTCAAGGACGGCCGACCGCTCTCCGCGCCGAGATTGCCGCCACGGTCGTTGACGCGCCCGGATCGCGAACTGCTCCGGGTTCTACGGCGACCGGCTGTCGGCGATGCGCGAGATGCTCACCGGCGGTGACGTGGACTACCTCACCGGCGACTACCTGGCCGAACTGACCATGCTGATCCTGGGCCGCGACCGCATGAAGCATCCCGAGCGTGGCTACGCGAAGACATTCCTGACCCAACTCGAGGACTGCCTGGGCGAGGCCCGCGACCGGGGTGTCCGCATCGTCGCCAACGCCGGCGGCCTCAACCCGGCCGGTCTGGCGGACGCGCTACGAGCCCTGGCCGAGCGCCTCGGAATCCCGGCCCGGGTCGCGCACGTGGAAGGCGACGACTTGCTGGCGCGCGCGGCGGACCTCGGGCTGGGCACACCCCTGACCGCGAACGCCTACCTGGGCGCCTGGGGCATCGTCGACTGCCTGGGCGACGGCGCCGACGTGGTCGTCACCGGACGGGTGACCGACGCCTCGGTGATCGTCGGGGCCGCGGCCGCGCACTTCGGCTGGGGCCGCACCGACTACGACCGGCTCGCAGGCGCCGTGGTCGCCGGCCACGTCATCGAGTGCGGCGTGCAGGCCACCGGCGGTAACTATTCCTTCTTCACGGAGGTGCCCGACCTGACCCGCGCCGGCTTCCCGCTGGCCGAGGTCCACGCCGACGGCTCGTCGGTGATCACCAAGCACCCGGGCACCGGCGGGCTGGTCAGCGTCGACACCGTAACCGCGCAGTTGCTCTACGAGATCACCGGCGCGCGCTACGCCAACCCCGACGTCACCGCCCGGATGGACACCGTCGAGCTGTCCGCGCAAGGCCCCGACCGGGTGCGCATCAGCGGCGTGCTCGGCGAACCGCCGCCGCCCACCTACAAGGTGTCGCTGAACAGCATCGGCGGATTCCGAAACTCCATGACGTTCGTGCTGACCGGCCTGGACATCGAGGCCAAGGCCGAACTGGTGCGCCGGCAGCTCGAAGCCGCGCTGACCGTCAAGCCCGCGGAGCTGCAGTGGTCGCTCGCCCGCACCGACCACACCGATGCCGACACCGAGGAAGCCGCCAGCGCGCTGCTGCACTGCGTGGTCCGCGACCCCGATCCCGCGAATGTCGGGCGCCAGTTCTCCTCGGCCGCCGTCGAATTGGCGCTCGCCAGCTATCCCGGTTTTCACGTGACCGCCCCGCCCGGCGACGGCCAGGTCTACGGCGTGTTCACCGCCGGCTACGTCGACGCCAATGAGGTGCCGCACGTCGCGGTGCACGCCGACGGCGCGCGGGTCGACATCCCTTGCGCCACCGAGACTCTGGTTCTGGCGCCCGCCGAGGATCCGCCGTTGCCCGAGCCGTTGCCGGACGGTCCGACGCGGCGAGTGGCGCTGGGCCGCATCGCCGGGGCGCGCAGCGGCGACAAGGGCGGCTCGGCAAACGTCGGGGTCTGGGTGCGCACCGACGAACAGTGGCGCTGGCTGGCCAACACGCTGACCGTCGAGCTGCTCAAGGGGCTGCTGCCCGAGGCGGCGGAGTTCGAGGTCACCCGCCACCTGCTGCCGAACCTGCGCGCGGTCAACTTCGTCATCGACGGCATTCTGGGCCAGGGCGTTGCGTATCAGGCCCGTTTCGATCCGCAGGCCAAAGGGCTGGGTGAGTGGTTGCGCGGCCGGCATGTCGACATCCCCGAAAGGCTGCTATGAATCTGTGGACGACGCCGGAGCGCGAACAGTTGCGAAAGTCCGTGCGCTCCTTCACCGAACGCGAGATCCTGCCCCATGCCGACGAGTGGGAGCGCATCGGTGAGTTGCCGCGCGACTTGCACCGGCGCGCCGGGGCGGCCGGTCTGCTGGGCGCGGGCTTCCCCGAGGCGGTCGGCGGCGGCGGCGGTGACGGCGCGGACGCGGTGATCATCTGCGAAGAGGTGCATCAGGCCGGCGCCCCGGGTGGGGTCTTCGCCTCGCTGTTCACCTGCGGCATCGCGGTGCCGCACATGATCGCCTCCGGCGATCGGCGACTGATCGAGGAGTTCGTGCGGCCGACCTTGGCGGGCGACAAGATCGGGGCTCTCGCCATCACCGAGCCTGGCGGCGGCTCCGACGTCGGGCACCTCCGCACGTCGGCGGTGCGCGACGGGGACCATTACGTGGTCAACGGCGCCAAGACCTACATCACCTCGGGCGTCCGCGCCGACTATGTCGTCACCGCGGTGCGCACCGGCGGCGCCGGCGCGGCCGGTGTCTCGTTGCTCGTGATCGAGAAAGGCACACCGGGTTTCGAGGTGAGCCGCAAGCTGGCCAAGATGGGGTGGCGGTCCTCGGACACCGCCGAGCTGTCCTTCGTCGACGCACGGGTGCCCACGGCCAATCTGGTCGGTGCCGAGAACAGCGGCTTCCTGCAGATCGCGCAGGCGTTCGTCGCCGAGCGCATCGGCCTTGCGGCACAGGCCTATTCGAGCGCCCAGCGCTGCCTGGATCTGACGGTGCAATGGTGCCGCGACCGGGAGACCTTCGGCCGCCCGCTGATCTCGCGGCAATCGGTGCAGAACACGCTGGCCGAGATGGCCCGACGCATCGACGTCGCCCGGGTCTACTCTCACCACGTGGTCGAACGTCAGCTGGCCGGCGAGACCAACCTGATCGCCGAGGTGTGTTTCGCCAAGAACACCGCCGTCGAGGCCGGCGAATGGGTGGCCAATCAAGCCGTCCAGCTGTTCGGCGGCATGGGCTACATGGCCGAATCCGAAGTCGAACGCCAGTACCGGGACATGCGGATCCTGGGCATCGGCGGCGGGACGACCGAAATCCTGACCTCGTTGGCAGCGAAGACCCTGGGGTATCAATCGTGACCACTCTGCAGTCCACGCTCGATCCCAATTCCCCCGCCTACGCCGACGCGGCGTCCACGGCGACCTCCAGGCTCGAGGAGATCGACGCCGAGCTCGCCAAAGCGCTTGCGGGCGGCGGCCCCAAGTACGTCGAGCGCCACCACGCCCGCGGCAAGCTGACCGCGCGGGAACGCATCGAGCTGCTCGTCGACCCGGACTCGCCGTTCCTGGAGCTCAGCCCGCTCGCGGCGTGGGGCAGCGCGTTCGCCGTAGGCGCCAGCACGGTCACCGGGATAGGCGTGGTGTCGGGTGTGGAATGCCTGATCGTCGCCAACGACCCGACGGTCAAGGGCGGCACCAGCAACCCGTGGACCCTGAAAAAGATCCTGCGGGCCAACCAGATCGCATTCGAGAACCGACTGCCCGTCATCTCGCTGGTGGAGTCCGGCGGGGCGGACCTGCCCACCCAGAAAGAGATCTTCATTCCCGGCGGGCAGATGTTCCGCGACCTGACCCGCCTGTCGGCGGCCGGAATCCCCACCATTGCCTTGGTTTTCGGCAACTCCACCGCCGGCGGCGCCTACATTCCGGGCATGTCCGATCACGTGGTGATGATCAAGGAACGTTCGAAGGTGTTCCTCGCCGGTCCCCCGCTGGTGAAGATGGCCACCGGTGAAGAATCCGATGACGAGTCGCTGGGCGGCGCCGAAATGCACGCCCGAGTCTCGGGTTTGGCCGACTACTTCGCCGCCGACGAGCTCGACGCGATCCGCATCGGCCGCCGCATCGTGGCCCGGCTGAACTGGGTCAAGCAGGGTCCGGCCCCCGCGCCCGTGACCGAGCCGCTGTTCGACGCCGAGGAGCTCATCGGCATCGTTCCCGCGGACCTGCGTGTCCCGTTCGACCCGCGCGAGGTGATCGCCCGCATCGTGGATGGCTCGGAATTCGACGAATTCAAGGCCATGTACGGCTCGTCGCTGGTCACCGGGTGGGCCCGGCTGCACGGCTATCCGCTGGGCATCCTGGCCAACGCGCGCGGCGTGCTGTTCAGCGAGGAGTCGCAAAAGGCCACCCAATTCATTCAGCTGGCCAACCGCTCGAACACGCCACTGTTGTTCCTGCACAACACCACCGGCTACATGGTGGGCAAGGACTACGAAGAGGGCGGGATGATCAAGCACGGATCGATGATGATCAACGCCGTCTCCAACTCGACCGTCCCGCACATCTCGCTGCTGATCGGCGCCTCTTACGGCGCCGGCCATTACGGCATGTGCGGCCGGGCCTACGACCCGAGGTTCCTGTTCGCGTGGCCCAGCGCCAAATCCGCGGTGATGGGTGGTGCCCAGCTTGCGGGGGTCTTGTCGATCGTGGCCCGCGCCGCCGCCGAGGCCCGCGGCCAGCAGGTCGATGAGGACGCCGACGCCGCGATGCGCGCGGCCGTCGAAGGGCAGATCGAGGCCGAGTCGCTGCCGCTGGTGTTGTCCGGAATGCTGTACGACGACGGGGTGATCGACCCGCGCGATACCCGCACGGTGTTGGGAATGTGTTTGTCCGCCATTGCAAATGGCCCGATCGAGGGGACGTCGAACTTCGGCGTCTTCCGGATGTGAGCCCCATGGTCACTCGAGTGCTGGTCGCCAACCGAGGCGAGATCGCCCGGCGGGTGTTCGCCACCTGCCGGCGGCTGGGCCTGGCCACCGTCGCCGTCTACACCGGTCCGGACGCCGCCGCGCCGCACGTGGCCGAGGCCGACGCGCGGGTGCGATTGCCCAAAACCAACGACTATCTGAACGCCGAGGCGATCATCGCCGCGGCCCGCGCGGCGGGTGCCGACGCGGTGCATCCCGGCTACGGGTTCCTCTCCGAGAACGCCGATTTCGCGGCTGCCGTGCAGGGGGCCGGCCTGACCTGGGTCGGGCCGCCGGTGGATGCGGTACGGGCGATGGGTTCCAAGATCGAGGCCAAGAAACTGATGGCCGCCGCCGGGGTTCCTGTGCTCGACGAACTCGACCCCGACACGGTCACCGAGGCGCAGCTGCCCGTCCTGGTCAAGGCGTCCGCCGGCGGCGGCGGCCGCGGGATGCGGGTGGTCCGCGAATTATCTTCTCTCACCGGCGAAGTCGAGGCGGCCCGGCGTGAGGCGCAGTCGGCGTTCGGCGACCCGACCGTGTTCTGCGAGCGCTACCTGCCCACCGGGCATCACATCGAGGTGCAGGTGATGGCCGACACCCACGGCACAGTCTGGGCCGTCGGGGAACGGGAATGCTCGATTCAGCGCCGGCATCAGAAGGTCATCGAGGAGGCCCCCTCGCCGTTGGTCGAGCGCATCCCGGGGATGCGGGACAAGCTGTTCGAGGCGGCGCGGCTGGCGGCCGGCGCGATCGGCTACACCGGCGCCGGGACGGTGGAGTTCCTCGCCGATGACGACGGAGAGTTCTATTTCCTGGAGATGAACACCCGGCTGCAGGTCGAGCATCCGGTGACCGAGGAGACCACCGGGCTCGACCTGGTCGAACTGCAGCTCATGATCGCCGAGGGCGGCCGGCTCGATGCCGAACCCCCCGCCGCCCATGGGCATTCGATCGAGGCCAGGCTCTACGCCGAGGACCCGGCGCGCGGCTGGCAACCCCAGGCCGGCGTGATGCACACGATCGACGTGCCCGCGGTTCGGACCGAGTTCGCCTCACTGGGCCACCGGACCGGAATTCGCCTCGACTCCGGCGTCCTGGACGGTTTCACGGTGTCGATCCACTACGACCCGATGCTGGCCAAGGTCATCTCCTACGCCCCGACCCGCCGGCAGGCGGCGCTGGTGCTCGCCGACGCGCTGGCCCGCGCCGGCCTGCATGGCGTGCGCACCAACCGTGAGCTGCTGGTCAACGTGCTGCGGCACCCCGCATTTCTCGAGGGTGCCACCGACACGGCGTTTTTCGACACGCACGGCCTGGACAAGTTGTCGGCGCCCCTGGCCGACCCCGGGGTCGTCCGGCTGTCCGCGATCGCCGCCGCGCTGGCCGAGGCCGCCCATAACCGCGCTGTCGCACCCGTCCTCGGCGCCGTCCCCAGCGGCTGGCGAAACCTGGCGTCGGGGTATCAGGTCAAGACCTATCGCGATGACAGTGACACCGAGCATAATGTCGAATATCGTTTCACCAGAACAGGATTAACGCTGCCAAATGACGCGGCGGTGCGGCTGGTTTCCGCCATGGCCGATCGGGTTACCCTTGCCGACGACGGGGTGGAGCACACCTTCGCGGTCGCGCGATACGGTGACGACGTCTACGTCGACTCGGCGCGCGGCCCCGTTCACCTGGTGGCGCTGCCACGGTTCCCGGAACCGGGTTCGACCCTCGAAAAGGGTTCCCTGGTAGCGCCCATGCCCGGCAACGTCATCCGCATCGCCGCCGCGGTCGGCGACACCGTAACCGCCGGGCAGCCACTGATCTGGCTGGAGGCGATGAAGATGGAACACACCATCACCGCACCCTCCGACGGGGTGCTCGCCGAACTCAGCGTCGATACCGGTCAGCAAGTGGAAGTCGGCACAATCCTCGCACGCGTGGAAGCGCCCCAAGCAGAAGGAGATTCGTAGATGACCGACACCAGCTTCATCGAGAGCGAGGAACGGCAGGCACTGCGCAAGTCGGTGGCCGCGTGGGCCGCCAACTACGGCAGCGAGTACTACCTCAAGAAGGCGCGCGCGCACGAGCACACCGACGAATTGTGGTCGGAGGCGGGCAAGCTCGGCTTCCTCGGGGTGAACCTGCCCGAGGAGTACGGCGGCGGCGGTGCCGGTATGTATGAGCTGTCACTGGTGATGGAGGAAATGGCGGCGGCGGGCAGCGCGTTGCTGCTCATGGTCGTCTCGCCCGCCATCAACGGCACCATCATCAGCAAGTTCGGCACCGACGAGCAGAAGAAGCGCTGGATTCCCGGCATCGCCGACGGAACCCTGACCATGGCCTTCGCCATCACCGAGCCGGACGCCGGCTCCAACTCGCACAAGATCACCACCACCGCCCGGCGCGATGGCAGCGACTGGATCCTCAAGGGCCAGAAGGTCTACATCTCCGGTATCGACCAGGCGCAGGCCGTCCTGGTCGTGGGCCGCACCGAGGAGGCCAAGACCGGCAAACTGCGGCCGGCGCTGTTTGTGGTGCCCACCGATGCCCCCGGATTCTCTTACACGCCAATCGAAATGGAGCTGATCAGCCCGGAGCGGCAGTTCCAGGTCTTCCTCGACGACGTCCGGCTGCCGGCCGACGCGCTGGTCGGTTCCGAGGACGCGGCGATCGCGCAGCTCTTCGCGGGGTTGAATCCCGAGCGCATCATGGGTGCCGCCAGCTCGGTCGGGATGGGACGGTTCGCGCTCGATCGGGCCGCCGACTACGTCAAGACCCGCCAGGTGTGGGGCACGCCGATCGGTGCACACCAAGGACTCTCGCACCCGTTGGCGCAGTGCCACATCGAGGTGCAGCTGGCCAAGCTGATGATGCAGAAGGCGGCCACCCTGTACGACAGTGGCGATGATGCGGGCGCCGCCGAGGCGGCCAACATGGCCAAATACGCTGCGGCCGAGGCGGCTACCCGTTCGGTCGACCAGGCGGTGCAGTCGATGGGCGGCAACGGGTTGACCAAGGAGTACGGTGTCGCCGCCATGCTCGCCTCGGCCAGGCTCGGGCGGATCGCCCCGGTGAGCCGGGAAATGGTGCTCAACTTCGTGGCGCAGACGTCGCTGGGCCTGCCCCGAAGCTACTGATGGAAACGCTGGTCGAATACGCGGGGCCCGCCGATACCGGCGGCCCGTTCGCGCGGCTGACGCTGAATTCGCCCCACAACCGCAACGCGCTCTCGACCGCTCTCGTCGAGCAGCTGCATCGGGGGCTGCGCGACGCCGCGGCCGAGCCGGCCGTGCGCGCGGTGGTGCTCGGGCATACGGGCAACACCTTCTGCGCCGGCGCGGATCTCAGTGAGGCCAGTGGCGGCGACCCCTTCGACATGGCCGTCGCCCGCGCCCGCGAATTGACGGCGGTGTTGCGGGACATCGTCTCCTCGCCGCTGCCGGTGATCGGCGCCATCGACGGGCATGTCCGCGCGGGCGGGTTCGGCTTGGTCGGTGCCTGCGACATCGCCGTCGCCGGCCCGCGCAGCACCTTCGCCTTGACCGAGGCCCGGATCGGCGTCGCCCCGGCGATCATCTCGCTGACGCTGCTGCCGAAGCTGTCGCCGCGGGCGGCAGCGCGCTACTACCTGACCGGCGAGACATTCGACGCCGGCGTGGCGGCAGACATCGGGCTGATCACCATGGCGGCCGAGGACGTCGACGCCGCGGTGGCGAAGCTGCTGGCCGATGTAGGTCGCGGTTCGCCCCAGGGGCTGGCGGCCTCCAAGGCGCTGACCACGGCGGCGGTGCTGGAAGGGTTCGACCGCGACGCCGAGCGGCTCGCGGAGGAATCGGCCCGACTCTTCGTCTCCGACGAAGCCCGCGAGGGCATGATGGCGTTTCTGCAGAAGCGCGCCCCGAGCTGGACGAGTTAGCCAGGTGTCAAACAAACGCCGCCGGCCGAACCGTCCGGCGCTGACCAAGGTTGCAGTTTGACCAATCCTCTTGCGGCAAAATCCGGACGTCGTAGGCTCGTGGGTGATGAGCAACTCTGCGCAACGCGATGCGAACGACACGCGCGACGAATCGTCGCGCGCGGCCGACACTGATCGCATCCAACTCGCGCAGTTGCTGGCGTACGCGGCCGAGCAGGGCCGGCTGCAGATGAAGGACTACGAAGACCGGCTGACCAGGGCCTACGCGGCGACCACGTACGAAGAACTGGACCAGCTCCGCGCCGATCTGCCGGGTTCGCCGATCAACCCCCGCCGCGGAGGCAAGCCCAACCCGGCGCCGTCCACTCTGCTGCTGGCCCTGTTGAGCGGCTTCGAGCGGCGGGGCCGGTGGAACGTGCCGAAGAAGCTGACCACCTTCGCCTTGTGGGGGAACGGTGTGGTGGATCTGCGCTATGCCGACTTCACCTCGACCGAGGTCGACATCCACGCGATGTCGATCATGGGCGCGACGAAGATTTTGCTGCCGCCGGAAGTCAACGTCGAGATTCACGGCCGCGGCGTCATGGGCAACTTCGACCGCAGCGTCCTCGGCCAGGGCACCCCGGGCGCACCGAAGGTGAACATTCGCGGCTTCTCGCTGTGGGGTGCCGTCGGCATCATTCGCAAGGCCCGCAGGCCTCGCGGCTAGCGCTCAGCCGGGCACGTAGTCGAACTTATCGGGGTCGGGCCCGTTCCTACCCGCTTCACCCTTGTCCAGGGCTGAGATCGCGTCCATGTCGGAGTCGTCCAACTCGAAGTCGAAGAGCTGGAAGTTCTCCTTGACGCGTTCCGGGGTCACCGACTTGGGGAACACGATGTCGCCGCGCTGAATGTGCCAGCGCAGCACCACCTGCGCGGCCGACTTGCCCCGCGCCTCGGCGATGCGGTTGATCACCGGATCGCCGAGCACCTTGCCCTGCGCGATCGGCGCCCACGCCTCGGTGGCGATGCCATGCTCGCGCCCATACGCGCGGACCTCTGTGTTCCCGAAGTACGGGTGAAGCTCGATCTGGTTGACCGACGGCACGGTGTCGCTTTCGTCGGCGAGCCGCTCCAGGTGTGCGACCTTGAAATTCGAGACGCCGATGCTGCGTGCGCGCCCGTCGCGGGCGAACTCTTCGAAGACCTTCCAGGTCGAGACGAAGTCGCCGTCATACAGGGTGGGCAGCGGCCAGTGAATGAGAAACAGGTCGACGTAGTCGGAGTCCAGCGCCTTCAGCGTTCGGTCGAAGGCGCGGCGCGCGTCGTCGGGTTTGTGAAAGCCGTTGTTGAGCTTGCTGGTGACGAACACGTCGGCGCGGTCGAGACCGGCGTCGCGGATGCCTTGCCCGACTTCCTTTTCGTTGCCGTACATCTCGGCGGTGTCGATGTGCCGGTAGCCGATCTCGAGCGCCGTCTTGACCGCCGCCGCGGTCTCGTCGGGCTTGATCTGGAACACGCCGAAGCCAAGCTGCGGAATGCCGACACCGTCATTGAGTTCGATCGTTGGAACCTTGCTCATGCATCTCCTCCTTCTCGGTTCGTGTACCCGGTCGAGTGAGCGCCTATCCCGACGACGCGCTAGCGGCGGCGGGACCGAAGGTAGTCGCCGACCACGGCCGCGCCCAGGCCGTCGAGATCGGGCACCACGACACGCCCCTCGACCCGCCGGGCCACCTGGTCGATGAACCGGGCCAGGCCGGGATCGCTGCCCAGCCGGAAGATGGTGATCTGCGCGCCGAGGCGGGCCATTTCGTCGAACCCGCGCACGGTGTGGGCGATGGTGCGCGGATGTGGCGGGTAATCGAAAAACACTGTGGTGCCGTCGCCGTCGAAGTCCTCCAGGTGTGCGGTGGGCTCACCATCGGTCACCACCAGGACGACGGGCTGCGCGTTGGGATGCCGCCGTAGGTGGCGGCCCGCCAGCGCCAGCGCGTGATGCAGGTTGGTGCCCTGCTCGTAGACACCCTCCAGACCGGTTAGCTCGGCGGCGGTCACCGTCCGGGCGTAGCGGCCAAATGCGATGATCTGCAAGGCATCCGAACGAAACCGGGTGCACACGAGATGGTTGAGGGCCAGCGCCGTCTGCTTCATCGGCAGCCAACGGTTCTCCATCACCATGGAAAACGAGGTGTCGACCAGCAGCGCCACCGCGGCCTGCGTGCGCGTCTCGGTTTCGGAGACCTCGACGTCGTCGACGGTGATCTTCAGCTGTCCGACGCCGCCGTCGGCCGTGGCCGTTCCCGCCTGCCGCAGTACGGCATTGGTCAGCGTGCGGGAAATGTTCCACGGCTCGGTGTCGCCGAACTGCCAGGGCCGGGTGGCGCCGGTCAGTTCGCCTGCCGCGCCCGCGCGACGATGGTCCCGCTCGCCGCGCCGGCCGGAAAGTTGTTGCGCCACATCGCGTAGCGCCGTCTCGCCGAGCCTGCGCATCGCCTTCGGGGACAGCCGCCACTGTCCGTCGGAACCCCGGTCCAGGAATCCTTGGTTGACCAGTGCGCGCTCTAATTCGGCGAGCGTGCGGGCGTCGACGGCGGCCTGGTCGCCGAGTTGGCGTGCCAGCGCGTCCAGATCGACGTCGTCCATGGTGGCGCCCGGATAGCTTTGCGAGAGCTGCTCGGCCAGCTGCTCGAGTTCGGCGACGTCGGCCAGCGCCTGGGTGCCCTCGCCCATCCCGAACGGGTTGTCGCCGGAGAACTGTTCGGACCCGGTCCAGTCCTCTCCCGGCCGGGCGGCCTGCAGATGCGCGTCCAGCCGGTTCAGCGCCTGCATCAGTGAAGGCGACCCGAATGCCTGCTGCGCCAAGGCATCCAACTCGGCCCGCTGGTCCGGGCTCAGGCTGTTGCGGAAACGTTGGGCGGCGGCGGCGCGCTTGGCCAGGGAGTCCAACAGCTCGTCGACATTGCGCGGGTTCTCCGGGAAGAACTCGCCGTGGGAGTCCATGAAGTCTTGGAAGTCCTGCTGGCTGTCCTCGCCGCGGGCATGCTTGTCCAGCAGCTCGTTGAGGTCGTTCAGCATGTCGTTGACGCGCTGGCGGTCCTCATCGGTGGCGCCCTGGAGTGCCTCCTTCATGCCTGCGAACCGCTGATCCAACATCTCGCGGCCGAGGAGATCCTTGATCTGGTCGTACTTATCGCGGGCCTCGTTGCTGCGCCAGTTGTAGTCGGACAACTCCTGAACGGCCTTGGCCGGCGACGCCGGGAGGGCGTCGAGCTGTAGTTCACCGAAGCGGGCGTCGTCGTCGAGTGCGCGGGCCAGTTCTTTGCGTTCGGCGAGCACCGCCTCGTCGAGTAGCTTCTTGATGTCCTGCAGCGTGCCGTCCAAATTGTTGCGGCGCAACAACTCCCGGCGGCGCCGGTTCGCCTCGGCCGCCAACCGGTCGGCGCCGGGCATGTTCTTGGTGCCGCGGCGCAGCAACTCGGAAAGCGCGCGGCGCGGCGACGTGCCCGCCATGACGTCCTGCCCGATCTGCTCGAGGGCCTCGCGCAGATCCACCGGCGGGGCCAGCGGGTCTGGCCCGCCGGTATACGCCGAGTATCGCGACGAATGGCCTCTAGCCATAGACGGTTTGGCCCTCCCCGGACACCTTGTCGATTCGCTTGGCCAGGTACAGGGCCTCCAGCGCGAGCTCGAGCGCTGCTGCGCGCTCGCCCTCCGACTGGGCGTTGACCTTGGCCGCGATCTTCTCCACCACCGGCAGGGCGGGAACCGCGGCCAGCACGTCCTTGGCCGACACCCGCTCACCCGTCGTGACCGCCGAGCCGCCCTCGACCGCCGACACCAACGACCCGACGTCGATGCCGCCGAGCACCCGCGACGCGGTGTCGGCCGTCGCGCGGCGCAGCAGGTGTTCGAGCACGGCCTGTTCGCGGCCTTCCTCACCGGACTCGAATTCCAGCTTGCCGCGCAGGACGTCGATCACGGTGCCGAGGTCGACCACGCGGGCCACCGGATCGGTCTCGCCAAGCACCGCGCCGCGGTGCCGGGCGGCTGCCGCCACGGTTTCGGCCGCGGCGATCGCGAACCGCGCCGACACCCCGGAGC
>NZ_LZKF01000214.1:0-600 GCF_001672665.1 Mycobacterium sp. E2238
CCCACCGTGGCCACACAGCGCATGGCGGCGACGATGATCCGCCGGCGGGTCTCCTCGCCGCTGGCGCCGACCGGGCGCCCACGCTGCGCCCGCGTCACCGTGCTCTCCCCACTCGCGCGTCCTGTCCGCCGGCTCTCGTGCCCGACACCGTCGAATATAATCGAGTGATCGATTAGTTCCGGCTTCCGCGCGGAGGTGCGCAGTGTGTGATGGACCGGCCCGCGGCGGGTTCCGCGCGGCATGAGCGTCGCACCGTCGCAATTGGGCCGCCCGGTCGGCGCCAGCGGCGAGGAGACCCGCCGGCGGATCATCGTCGCCGCCATGCGCTGTGTGGCCACGGTGGGATACTCGCGAGCCACCATCCGTGAGATCGCTCGCACCGCGAACGTCACGAGCGCCAGCCTGTACAACTACTTTCCGAACAAGGCCGAGTTGATCAAGGCCGCGATCGCGGCACGCACCGACGTCGCGTTGCCCCGGCTGCGGGCGGCCGCCGCGGGCCCCGGGACCGCCATCGATCAGATCGAGGCGGTGCTCGACGAATCGGGCCGGCTGATGCGCGAGTATCCGGATCTCGCCGCCTTCGAGTGGGTGATCCGC
>NZ_LZKF01000215.1:0-22226 GCF_001672665.1 Mycobacterium sp. E2238
TGCGACGATTCGTTGGCGCGAAATGTCAAGGGAGGACAACGCCGCCACATCCGCGAAGCGGTCGATGCGCCCGGCCCGGCATTGTGGGCTACCCGATGGCTCGCTGAGGGGGCGATCCAGCCGGTAGCCCAGTGGGCCTTGGTCAGCCGGCGGGCGGCCGATCAGAGGCGGCGCGGTGACTGCCGACCTGGCCGGCCTCGTGAGCGACTGCCGGTTGGTCTGAGGATTCAGGCTCACCCGTTTGCTTTTCCGCCCCGGGGTCAAGGCTGTCGGCACGGTCCCATTGCTCACGGAGCTGCTCGCGCGATGTCGCGACCTCGCCTTGATGCTCGGCTGCCCGCTCTTGCAGCCGTGCGGCCTCGGCGGCCTTGACCTCCGCCTCGGCTTGCGCCGCGCGAGCCTTGGCGGCCGTCTCCTGCGCCAAGGCTTCCCGCCGCTCAACTTCGGCCGTGGCCAGCCTCGCTTGTTCGCGAATCTCCTCGGCCTGTCGCTGCCGCCGGCGGCGCCGCATGCTGTTGAGCGCGACGACCGCGACGAGAATGAGCAAGATCGCCGCCGCGGCGACCACGATCCAGGTAGTGCTGCTATTCATCCTCGGCTCCCGTCAGATCGGTTGTCGCCCGTGCTGGGCACGGCTCGTAGCAGGGTCCCCGTATTTGGCGCAAGTAAAACAACCGACTTCGACAGTGCCAGGTGCCGGCTGAATGGCGCCCACCCTGGCCGCTCACTTGGGTGCTACGGCGCTGTTCCTCGTTGCCCACCGTCGCGCCGGTGCCCTTGCGAACCGGACGGGTCGTCGGGGATGACCCGGAAGACGGGGTAGCGCGCGGCGATGCGCTCGAATTCGGCCAATGGGGCGTTGCTGCCGAGCGGAATGTGTGGGCGCGCCCCGGGCGCGACCGCGACGTAGCGGCGCAAGATCGGTGCGCGGGCATCGGTGCCAACGTCGAGCAGGTGGACCGGTTCCGCCCGCCTACGGCGCAGGACGGCCCTCCCGCCGGCGGCACGAACATTGCGCACCCAGTTCGCGTCGTTGCCGAGCATCGACACCAAATAGTGCATGCCTTCGTAATCGACGACGACCACCGGCACCGAGACCACCCGTCCGGACCGCCGTCCAAGCACCTCGAGGGTCATCGCCCGCGCCGGGGAGAGAATGCCGGCTGAATACTGCAGTGCGGACAGTCGATTCAGCACTCTGGCCGGAAAGCCGGGCCGCCCACCCCGATACATCCACCGCTTGACGCCGTACAACCAGTCGACAACTACGCTGATCGTCATTACATGAAGTCGAGCGCCTCCACGGTCGCGATCGGGCCCTCGTGGGTCGGCCGGTTCGCGCCGCCGATGCAGTAGACGGTGTTGCCCACCGTCGCCACCACCTCGGCGTGGCGCGCGGTGGGCATCGGCGGCAGGGTGCTCCACTTCGCGTCGGCGATGTCGTACATCTCGACGACGTTCAGCACCATCGTCGGCTCCTCGCCGCCGACGACCACGATGCGGCCGTCGATGTAGGTCGCGCCGTAACTCCCGCGCGGGGTCGGCATGCCGACCAGTTTGGTCCAGTTGCCCGATTGCGGATCGAACCGTTCGTTCGCCGAGGAGTTCTTGTCGGCCGAAAGGAACCTACCGCCGATCGCGTACACGTAGGTGCCATCCGACACCGCGGCCAGATGTTCGCGCGGCGTCGGCATGTCGGCGGCGTCCTGCCACGAACTGCCGTCGAAGACCTCGGTCTGCGGGACGACCTGTTTGGCGTTCTGGCCGCCCACCGCGACGAGCTTGTCACCCACCACCGCCGCCGCCGGTGCAGCGCGCGCGTGCGTCAGATGTGGCAGCTCGACCCAATTGCCGCCGCGCAGCGCGAACACCTTGTCGGACGCGTCGGCCAGCTGATCGCTGGCACCGCCGAGCACCACCACCTCGCCGCGATAGGCCGCCGCCGCCGCGTGATGCAGCGGGATGGGCAGGGGCGGCCCGGTCTGCCAGGCGCCGGTCTGCGGGTCGTAGCTCTCCACCGTCTGTAGCGCGACGCCGTTGCGCAGGCCGCCCACGATCCAGATCTTGTCGTTGACCACAGCCCATGCCGTCATCAACCGGGCGGTGGGCGCGTCCGGCAGCGTGCGCCACTGAGACGCCGGCTGGATCCTGCGGGCCGGCAATTTCAGGGCTTCCGCCGACGAGGTGAGCTGGCCGTCGCCGACGGCGGTCGACCCACCTATCGCGTACACGGACTTCTCCACCGCGTCGACGGCCATGCCGTGTCGCGCGGTGGTCATGTCGGGCAGACCCGACCACGTCTTCGTCATCAGGTCGAAGGCGGAGACGCTCTTGAGGATTTGCCCGGCCGACACGCCGCCGACCGCGACCAGGCGCCCGTCGACGATCGCCACGCCGAGGTCGCTTCGCGGCTGGCTCAGCGCGGGCAACGGCGCCCACGTCTTCGCGGCCGGGTCGTACGCCTCGACCGTCGCCAGATCCGTGGATCCGCTGGCGCCGCCCACGGTGTACACCAGCTTTCCGTCCGAGGCGGCGGCCAGCATCTGACGCGGGGTCGGGATGGGCGCGCCAAGGGTCCAGGTGTTGCCGTCGAACACCTCGGTGGTGTTCAGCAGCGCGCCGCTCGCGTCGACCCCGCCCGTGACGACCAGGCGGTCGCCCACCACGGCCGCCGCTGCGGCCGCCCGGGGCTGCAGCAGGTGCGGAAGCTCGACCCAGCGGCTGTTGACGACCCGCCAGACCTGGTCGGTGGCAACGGGTTTGCCGCCCTCGCGCTTCCAGCCGCCGAGGACGACGGGGTTGCCCTGCCAGGTGACCGCCATGGCGTGCGAGACGGGGACGGGTAGGTCGTCGCCGCCCTTCCAGCTGTCAATGACGGGGTCGTAACCCTCCTGCAGTCCGGTCAGCGCGCCGTCGCTGCGGATACCGCCGAAGATCCAGATCGTGCCGTCGGCCTGCGTGGTGGCCGCCGCGTCCCGCGAGATGCGCGCGTTGGTGATCGGCTTCCACTGCATGGGCGGCTGCGCGGTCGGTTGGCCCGACGTACCCTTCGAACCGGCGTTGTTGTCCGGCGAGAGGGCGAAATAGATCCCCCCGGCTACCAATAGCACGACCGCCGCGACCGCGCCGGCCGCCAGCGCGATGCGGTTCCGCTTCTTCCCGGGCTCCGTGAACCAAGCCGCGGCCCGGTCCCTCGGACTACGCGGCGGGCCCTGGGCGCCGCCGTTTCGGCCCGGCGGCGGGGCTGCGTTAGGCGGCCGCACCTTCGGCTGGGTCGCCGGTGCCTTTCCTCCGCGCAACAAGCTGGCCAGCTCGGCGGGCGCCGGCGGTGGAAGCGCCGCGGTCTCCAGCGCGTGATCGCGGCCGAGCGGAGCGCTGATCGCGGAGGTCGGGTCGTCGTGCCCACCCGGCCCACGCGTCGGCGCGGGCATGCTCGATGTGTTCAGGGCGGACGGCCGCGCCACCTCGCTGTGGCCGCCGGGTGGGACCGACGCGGCATACGGGACGTCCCCCGCCACGGCCGAGGGACGTCCGGTGATGGCCATCGCGTCGGGTTTCAAACCATTGGCGCGCTGGGCGGCCTGCAGCTCGCGGCCGAACTCCTCGGCCGAGGAGGGCCGCTCGGCCGGGTCGATCGACATCGCCCGCTCGATCGCCGAGCACACCGCGTCGGGGATGCCGTCGGGACGCATGTCCGGGATTCCGGTGGTGCTGATCCGCAGGTACTGCGCGATCAGGTCTTCGCCCTTCTTGCGCTCGTGCGCGGCGTTGCCCGCGATGAGTGCGTAGAGCGTGGCGCCCAGCGAATACATGTCGGAGGCGACCGTGGCGGGATTGCCCGTCATCACCTCGGGCGCGGTGAAGTCGATGGTGCCGGAGAAGAAACCGGTCGCCGTCTCGTATCCGCCCTCGATGTGGGCGATCCCGAAATCACTGAGCTGCGGCTCGCCGTAATCGTTCACGAGGATGTTGGCGGGCTTGATGTCGCGGTGCAACGTACCGGTTCGATGCGCGGTTTCCAGTGCGCCGCAGAGCTTTACACCAATGTGCAACGCCTCGGGCCACGCGACGGGCCCCTCCCGGCGCAGCCGGACTGCCAGCGAATCCGCCGAGTGGTAGGGCATCACGATGTAGGGCTTGCCGCTCGGGGTGACGCCGACCCGCAGGATGTTGACGATGTTCGGGTGCCCGGAGAGCCCGCCCATCGCGTAGCCCTCGCGGAGGAACCGTTCCCGGCTGTCGTCGTCGATGTGCGACGGCAGCACCTTCACCGCAACGCTTCGGCCGAGGGCGGTTTCGTAGCAGCAGTAGATAACCCCCGCCCCGCCCCGAGCTACTTGCCGCGCGTCCTCGAACCCCGCGGCCGCCAGCTCCGCGGCGATGCCGCTCGGTACCGGCGCGACACTGTCAGGCCGGGGCTCTTCAGGCATTTGCTGGCGCTCTACCCTCCGCGAAAGATGTGACGGGCGAGCTCAAGATTAGCGCTCAGAACCTCGCGGGTGGGCCTTTCGGCAACCTTGGGTTCACCCGGCCGCGATCCGGCCGGGGAAAGTTAGCCGAGAACGCCGCTCGGGCGCACTCAGCCGTCGATGGTCGGCGGGCCTTGATGGGGCCGTTGCAGCTCGGCGAATTCCGGAACCTCGGCGATGGTGAGCACGGCCTCCAGCAAGCGAATACCGTCCTGCTTGTTCGGTGTTCGGGTCAGGACAGGGCCGGAGAACGCGTGGTCGTCGATCGCGATGATCGGGCTGCCGGCCTCGTCGCCCAAGGCGTCCTGGCTGGCGTGGTGCGCCCGCTTGACCGCTTCGTCGAAGCCGCTGTCGTCGAGCGCTTCGGCGAGCCTCTCCTCGAGGCCGTTCTCGGCGAGGGCTTCGCGGATCGCGGCTGCGTTGAGTTCGTCGCCACGCACGTGGATGCGTTGACCGATCGAGTCGTAAAGGTCCGCGAACGCGTCCGGCCCCCGCTCCGCGACGGCCGCGGCGAACAGGCGTCCCAACCGCGTCGACCGGTCCATCATGCGTTGCTGTTTCGCGTCGGCGTCCTGGCCCTCGTTGAGCACCGCCAGGCTCATCTGCCGCAGGGCGACCGGCGTGTGCGTGGATTGCGCGGCGTCGCGCAGCCAGCGCGCGGTCACCCAGGAGAACGGACAGACTGGGTCGAGATAGAGGGCTATGTCGGGCACGGGTTCCTCCTTCGAACCGGGGCTTAGGGCTAGGGGACGGCATACCCGCTACCGGCCGTCGCACGCCTGGCGATGGCGTTGGCAGCAGAATGGCCCTATGACGCTGAACGTGGGCGAGTACTTCGAACGCATCGGCTATCGCGGCGCCGCGGATCCCAACCTCGACGTCCTGCGGTCCTTGGTGAGCGCGCACACCAAGGCGATTCCCTTCGAGAACCTCGATCCGGTGATGGGTGTGCCGGTCGACGACCTGAGCCCGGGCGCCCTGGCCGGCAAGCTGGTTCAGCGGGGCCGCGGTGGCTACTGCTACGAGCAGAACGGCCTGATGGGCTACGTGCTGAGCGAGCTGGGCTTCCGCGTGCGGCGCCTGGCCGGCCGGGTGGTGTGGATGCGGCCGCTCGACGCGCCGTCACCGCCGCAGACGCACACCGTGCTGGCGGTGACGTTCCCCGGCTCCCACGCTTCGTATCTCGTCGACGTCGGCTTCGGCGGCCAGACACCCACCTCGCCACTGCGGATCGAGACCGGCAGTGTGCAACAGACGACGCACGAGCCCTACCGGCTGGAGGACCGGGGCGACGGCCTGGTCTTGCAGGCCCAGGTTCGCGGCGAGTGGCAACCGCTGTACGAGTTCAGCACCCGGACCGCGCCCGACATCGACCTGCAAGTGGGCAGCTGGTTCGTCTCGACGCATCCCTCGTCGCACTTCGTCACCGGACTGACGGCCGCGCGCGTCACCGACGACGCACGGCTGAACCTGGCCGGCCGAAACCTGGCCATCCACCGCGCCGACGCCAGCGAGAAGATCCGCCTGGACGACGCGGCGGCGGTAATCGACACCCTCAGCGCCCGGTTCGGCATCAACGTGTCCGACGTCGGCGACCGCGGCGCCCTCGAGGCTCGCCTCGACAAGATCCTGGACGCTTAGATCCAGGACCCGATCCGCCGCAGGGCCTCATCGATGTCCTCCGTCGGTCCGGCGAACGACAGCCGAACGAACGAATTGCCGTGCGCGGTGTCGAAATCGATCCCCGGCGCGATGGCAACGCCGGTGTCGCTCAACAACTTCGAGCAGAAACCGGTCGAATCCTTGGTCAGGCCGGAGACGTCGGCATAGACGTAGAACGCGCCGTCGGTGGGCGCGAGCCGGTCGATGCCGATCCGGCGTAGCCCATCGAGCAGCAGCGCGCGGTTGGTCGCGTAGTGGTGCAGGTTGCCGTCGGCTTCGGCGATCGCCTCGGGAGTGAAGGCCGCCACGCCCGCCAGTTGCGACAGCACGGGCGGGCAGATGGTGAAGTTGCCGGTCAGCCGGTCCACCGCTCGCAGCAGCGCCGGCGGTACCAGCATCCAGCCCAGCCGCCAACCCGTCATGGCCCAGTACTTCGAAAAGCTGTTGACCACCACGGCGTCTCGTGATGTCTGCCAGGCGCAGCTGGTCTGCGGCGCCCCCTCGTACACCAGGCCGTGGTAAACCTCGTCGCTGATCAGCCGCACCCCGGACGCCTCGCACCACGATGCGATGGCGGCCAGCTCGGACGGCGCTATCACGGTCCCGGTGGGATTGGCCGGGCTGGCGACGATCACGCCGTGGGGCGGCGGGTCGAGTTCGGCGAGCATCTGCACGGTGGGCTGGAATCGGGTCTGCGGGCCGCAGGGGATTTCGACCACTTCACATCCCAACGCGGACAGGATGTTTCGGTAGCACGGGTAGCCGGGACTGGCCAGCGCCACCCGGTCACCGGCGTCGAAGCACGCCAGAAACGCGAGCAGGAATCCGCCGGAAGAACCCGTGGTGACCACCACCTCGTCTGGTTCGACCCGAAGCCCATGCTGGCGTTGGTAATCCGCCGCTATCGCCGCGCGCAGCTCGGGGGTCCCCAGTGTGACCGTGTAACCCAGCTCGTTGAGGTGCAGGGCGGCGGCCGCGGCCGCGCGCACCGGCTCCGGCGCCCCCACGCTGGGCTGGCCGGCCGACAGGTTCACCAGGTCGCCGTGGCTGCGCTGGCGCTCGGCCGCGGCCAGCCACACGTCCATCACATAGAACGGCGGGATGGCGGCGCGCAGCGCGACGTGGTCGTTCACGACGTCTCGAGCACCTCGGCTTCCAGGCGTGCCAGCAGTTCCCGCGGTGCGGCGAGCAGATGCGCGCTGCCGTGGGCGCGCTTGAAATACAGGTGCATGTCATGTTCCCAGGTGATCGCGATCCCGCCGTGCAGCTGGATGCCTTCTGCGGCCGCGGTGCACAGGGCGTCGGTCGCGGCGAGGCGCGCGGTGGCCGCGTTGGTCGGGGTGGGCTCGTCGCACGCGTCGGAAACGACGGCCTTCGCGGCGGCGATCGTGACGTACAGGTCGGCCATCCGGTGCTTGAGGGCCTGGAAACTCCCGATCGGCCGGCCGAATTGCACTCTGTCCTTGGCATATTCGACCGTGAGCTCCAGGCACCGTTCGGCGGCGCCGATCTGCTCGGCTGCCAGCAGGATCGCCGCCGTGTCGGCGAGGCCGGGGTCGGTGCCGATCGGTTCGGTCGCCTCAGCCTTGAGGCGCGCGAGCCGCCGGGTCGGGTCCATGGTGGTGACGGGCTGCGCGCCGAATCGGGTCCACCGGCTCAATTGGCCGTCGCCGACGGCGACTACGACGTCGGCGATATCGCCGTTGACCACATAGTCGGCGTCGAGCACCAGCGCGCCGATCGAGGTACCCTCGGCGAGGCCGCCCAGCGTCTCGGCGTCGGGCTCGGGCGCGGCCAGCAGCGCCAGCTCCGCCAGCGTCGTGCCCAGCAGTGGCGAAGGGACCAGGGCCCGGCCCAGTTCTTGCAAAACCGTTGCGGCATCGGCTAGTTCGCCACCGGCGCCACCCAATTCCTCGGGGATGACCAGCGCGGCGGCGCCCACCTGCTCACACAGCAGCTGCCACAGCGACTCGTCGTAGCCGCGGTCCGACTCCATCGCCGCGCGCACCGCCGCCGGGTTCGCGTGCTTGGCCACCAGGGCCGCGACGGTCTCGCGCAACATCTCCCGTTCTTCAGTCACAGCGCCTCCAGCACTCGCCGCCGATGCTCCTCGGGCGTACCCCAGGCCGAACGCAATGCCTGCACCCGCAGCAACCACAGGGACAGGTCGTGTTCCTGGGTGAACCCGATCGCGCCGTGGGTCTGCAACGCCGACCGCGCGGCAAGCAGGCCCGCCTCGGACGCCGCCGCCTTGGCCGCGCTGACGTCGCGGGCCTCCAGCGTCAGGGCCGCGCCGTACAGCAGCGGCCGGGCCAGCTCGATCGCGATGTGGACGTCGGCGAGCTTGTGCTTGATCGCCTGATAGGAACCGATCACCCGGCCGAATTGAGACCGCTGCTTGGCGTAGTCGACGGTGTCGCGCAGCAGCGCCTCGGCCGCGCCGACCAGCTGCGCGGCGGTGGCCAGCGCCCCGAACTCGTAGGCGCACCTGACGTCGGCTTGCCGGGGCTCGCCAGACGCGGTGACGTCATAGAGGCGCCGGCTCGGATCGACCGACTCGTGCTCTCCACCCGGGGTCGCTTCGGCGACGCCCTCGTCGGTGGCCACCAGCACCAGCCCGGCCGTGTCCGCGTCCACGGCGCGCGGCGTCTGCGGCGGCATCGCGACGGTGGCGATGAGCTCACCGGAGGCCAGGGCGGCGCAGCGGTCGTCGTCAGCGAGCAAAACCGGTGCCACGGCGATGGATTCGGCTACCGGCCCGGGCACGCACCACCGGCCCAGGCGTTCGAGCGCGACCACCAGGTCGACCGGATGCGCCTCGATGCCGTCGAACTTCTCGGGGACCGCCAGCGCGGTGACGCCGAGGTCGGCCAACTGGCCCCACACCTTGCGGCCGGGCGCGGTATCGACCGCCGACCACGCGCGGATCACGCCGGGCAGGTCGGCCGCGCCCAGGGCGGCGTCGATGCTGGCCGCGAAGTCACGCTGCTGTTCGTCTAGCGCAAATTTCACTTCTTGCTCCCGGACTTCTCGCGCGGCAGGCCCAGCAGCCGCTCCGAGATGATGTTGCGCTGAATCTCGTTGGTGCCGGCGTAGATCGGGCCGCCCAGCGCGAACAGCAGGCCATCGGTCCACTTGCCGGCGAGCTCGCCGTCAGCCGCGAGTACGTCGAGCGCGGTCTGGTGCAGCTCCACGTCCAGGTCCGACCAGAACACCTTGGTCACCGACGATTCGGCGCCCAGCTCACCGCCCTCGGCCAGCCTGGTCACCGTGCCGAAGGTCTGCAGCCGGTAGGCCTGTGCCTTGATCCAGCCATCGGCGACGCGGTCGGCGAAGGCCGGGGACGAGCCGCTGTCCTTCCAGAGCTGCACCAGCCGCTCGGCGGTCGCCAGGAAGCGGGCCGGGCTGCGCAGGGACATGCCGCGCTCGTTGCTCGACGTGCTCATCGCGGCGCGCCAGCCCTCGTTCGGGGTGCCGATGACGTCGTGGTCGGGGACGAACACGTCGTCGAGGAAGATCTCGCCGAAGCCGGTGTCGCCGCCCAGTTGCACGATGGGTCGCACGGTGACGCCCTTGGCCTTCAGGTCGAACATGAAGTACGTCAGGCCGTTGTGCCGCTCGGCCGCCGGGTCCGACCGGAACAGCCCGAAGCCCATTTCCGCGAACGGCGCGCGGGAACTCCAGATCTTCTGCCCGTTCAGCAGCCACCCGCCGTCGGTCTTGGTCGCGGTGGATCGCAGGGAGGCAAGGTCGCTGCCGGATTCCGGCTCCGACCACGCCTGTGCCCAGATCTGTTCGCCACTGGCCATTTTCGGCAGGATACGGTCCAGCTGCTCTTCGGTGCCGTGGGCGAACAGCGTCGGCGCCAGCATCGAGGTGCCGTTGGCGCTGGCCCGTCCCGGGGCGCCGGCGCGAAAGTACTCCTCCTCGAACACCACCCAGTGCAGCAGTGGCGCGTCGCGACCCCCGTATTTCTCCGGCCAGGTGATCACCGACAGCCCGGCGTCGAACAGCACGCGGTCCCACTGGCGGTGCTGGGCGAAGCCCTCGGCGTTGTCGTAGGACTTCGTCGGAATCGAATCGGCGTTGGCCGACAAGAATTCCCGCACCTCTGCCTGGAAGGACAGGGTCTCTTCGTCTAATTCCAGATCCACTTCACGTCCACTCTCGCAGTTGTGGTTTGACCACCTTGCCGCCCGGATTGCGCGGCAACGCGTCGACGAACCGCACCGACCGCGGCGCCTTGAAGTTCGCCAAATGTTCACGGGTGTAGGCGATCACGGACTGTTCGTCGAGGTCGGCGCCGGGCCGGGGCACCACGAACGCCCGGCCGACTTCGCCGAGGCGCTCGTCGGGAACCCCGATCACCGCTGCGTCGGCGACCCCCTCCATCCGGGCCAGCACCTGCTCGACCTCGGCGGGATAGACGTTGAATCCGCCGCAGATGTACATGTCCTTGAGCCGGTCGGTGATGCGCAGGTTGCCGGCCGCGTCGACGGCGCCGATGTCACCGGTGTGCAGCCACCCGTCGGCGTCGATCGCGGCCGCCGTGGCGGCCGGGTCGTCGAGGTAACCCAGCATGACGTTCGGCCCGCGCAGCAGAACCTCACCCGCTTCGCCGGGAGTTGTTGCCGCGATGCGCAATTCGAAGTCCGCGAACGGGCGCCCACAGGTCGTGGCGACGGTGACCGCGTCGTCGTCCGCGCGGCACATGGTGCCCATGCCGTTCGCCTCGGTCAGCCCGTAGGCGGTCAGCACGATGTCGATGTCGAGCTCGGACTGCATTCGCTCGACCAACACGACGGGAACGGTGGCCGCTCCGGTCACCGCGAACCGCAGCGAGCTCAGGTCATAGTCCTTGCGCCGCGGATGGTCCAGCAGCGTCTGGTAGATGGTGGGCGGTCCCGGCAGCACGGTGATGCGGTGTTGCTCGATCGCCTGCAGCGCGCGCAGCGGGTCGAAGGTCAGGTGCGGGATGAGCGTCGCACCGGTCTGAAGGCAGGCCAGGATGCCGGCTTTGTACCCGAAGTTGTGAAAGAAGGGGTTGATGCACAGGTAGCGGTCGTCGCTGGTGATCTTGCCGTTGGCGGCCCACGACGCCGACGCCGACAGCGATTGCCGGTGCGCGCAGAGCACCCCTTTGCTGCGGCCGGTGGTGCCGGAGGTGAACAGGATGTCGCTGACGTCGTCGGGGGTGACCGCGGCGGCGCGGGTTTGGACCGCCGTCGTGTCGGAGCCGCGGGAGATGAAGTCGTCCCACGTTCCGTCATCAGCCTCGATCGGAATTCGCACGATGTGCCGCAGGGCGGGCAGGGCGTCAGGGCCCAAGCGGTCCAGGTCGGCGATGCGATCGTGGCCGAGGAATCGACCCATCCCGAACAGCACGGGCGCACCGGTGCGAGCCAGGATGTCGGCGGCCTCCTCGGCGGTATAGCGGGTGTTGAGGGGCACCATCGCCGCGCCGGCGTGGTGGATCGCCAGGCAGGCCACCACCCAGTGCCAGGTGTTCGGCGACCAGATCGCCACGCGGTCTCCCGCTTGCACGCCGAGGCTGATCAGCGCGGCCGCCGCCCGATGCACCTCGTCGCGCAGGGCGGCCGCCGTGAACGACCGCTCGTCGGTGATCAACGCGTCGTGATCGGGGAGTTGCTGCGCCAAACGATCGAGCGCCGCCGGTACGGTGCGCGGATCGCTCCCCATGGATGCTCCTCTAACAAAGCAAGTGCTTGGTAGGTTAGCCTACAGGGCATGCAGGACGTCGAGGAGTTCCGGGCGGAGGTCCGCGGTTGGCTCGCCGACAATCTGGTCGGCGAATTCGCAGCTCTCAAGGGCCTCGGCGGACCGGGGCGCGAGCATGAGGCGTTCGAAGAGCGCAGGGCATGGAATCAGCATCTGGCCAAGGCCGGCCTGACCTGCCTGGGCTGGCCGGTGGAACACGGCGGCCGGGGGCTCTCGACGGCGCACCGGGTGGCGTTCTACGAGGAGTACGCCAAAGCCGACGCCCCGGACAAGGTGAACCACTTCGGCGAGGAGCTGCTCGGCCCGACGCTGATCGCCTTCGGGACGCCCGAGCAGCAGCAGCGCTTCCTGCCGAAGATCCTCGACGTCACCGAGCTGTGGTGCCAGGGCTATTCCGAGCCCGGCGCCGGCAGCGATCTGGCCAACGTCTCCACCACCGCCGAATTGGACGGCGACCAGTGGGTGATCAACGGCCAGAAGGTTTGGACCTCGCTGGCGCACTGGGCGCAGTGGTGCTTCGTGGTCGCTCGCACCGAGAAGGGCTCCAAGCGGCACGCCGGGCTGTCCTACCTGCTGGTTCCGCTGGATCAGCCCGGGGTCCAGGTCCGCCCGATCATCCAGCTGACCGGCGACTCGGAATTCAACGAGGTCTTCTTCGACGACGCCCGCACCGACGCAGGCCTGGTGGTCGGCCAGCCCGGCGACGGCTGGCGGGTCGCCATGGGCACGCTGACCTTCGAGCGCGGTGTCTCGACGCTCGGGCAGCAGATCCGCTACGCCCGTGAGCTTTCCAACCTGGCCGGCGTCGCGCGGCGCAACGGCGCCGCCGACGACCCGTTCATCCGGGAGCGGCTGACGCGGGCGTGGACCGGGCTGCGGGCCATGCGTTCGTACGCACTGGCCACCATGGACGTGGAGCAGCCCGGCCAGGACAACGTGTCGAAGTTGTTGTGGGCCAATTGGCATCGCGATCTGGGCGAGCTGGCGATGGACGTGATCGGCAAGCCGGGGCTGACCCTGTCGGACGGCGAATTCGACGAGTGGCAGCGGCTTTTCCTGTTCACCCGCGCCGACACCATCTACGGCGGCTCTAACGAGATCCAGCGCAACATCATCGCCGAGCGGGTGCTCGGCCTGCCCCGGGAGGTAAAGGGATGAGCCTGTCCGAAGCTCCGAAAGAGGTTGCCGGGCACGGGCTTCTGCAGGGCAAGGTGGTCGTCGTGACCGCGGCCGCCGGCACCGGGATCGGCTCGGCGACGGCGCGCCGGGCCCTGGTCGAGGGCGCCGACGTGGTGGTGTCCGACCACCACGAACGACGGCTGGGGGAGACCGCCGCCGAACTGTCCGGGCTGGGCCTGGGCCGGGTCGAGAGCGTGCTGTGCGACGTGACGTCCAGTGCGCAGGTGGACGCGCTGATCGCGTCGACCACCGCTCGGATGGGCCGGCTCGACGTCTTGGTCAACAACGCCGGGCTGGGCGGTCAGACGCCGGTGGTCGACATGACCGACGACGAGTGGGACCGCGTCCTGAACGTGACCCTGTCGTCGGTGTTCCGGGCCACCCGGGCGGCGCTCGCGTACTTCCGCGACGCGGACCATGGCGGCGTGATCGTCAACAACGCAAGCGTTCTGGGCTGGCGGGCGCAGCACTCGCAGTCGCACTATGCGGCCGCCAAAGCGGGCGTGATGGCGTTAACCCGTTGCAGCGCAATCGAAGCCGTCGAATACGGGGTACGGATCAACGCGGTGTCCCCGAGCATCGCCCGGCACAAGTTCCTGGACAAGACCACCTCGACGGACCTGCTCGACCGGCTGTCGGCCGGTGAAGCGTTCGGGCGGGCGGCCGAGCCGTGGGAGGTGGCGGCCACCATCGCCTTTTTGGCCAGCGACTACTCCAGCTACCTGACCGGCGAGGTCATCTCGGTGTCCAGCCAGCATCCGTGAGCGTCCCTGCTAGCCAAGCAAGCGCTTGGTTGATACTCTGATCGGGTGGACCGAGTGGCCGGTCAGGCAAACAGCCGCCGCGACGAGTTGTTAGAGCTCGCCGCGACCATGTTCGCCGAGCGCGGATTGCGCGCCACCACCGTGCGCGACATCGCCGACAGCGCGGGCATCCTCTCCGGCAGCCTGTATCACCACTTCTCCTCCAAGGAGGAAATGGTCGACGAGCTGCTGCGCAGTTTCCTGGACTGGCTGTTCGCCCGCTACCGAGAGATCGTGGACAGCGAGGCCAACCCGCTGGAGCGGCTCAAGGGGCTGTTCATGGCGTCGTTCGAAGCGATCGAGCATCGGCACGCGCAAGTCGTCATCTATCAGGACGAAGCCCAACGGTTGTTGTCGCAGCCCCGGTTCTCCTACATCGAGGACATGAACCGCCAGCAGCGCAAGATGTGGGTCGAGGTGATCAACCAAGGCATCGACGAGGGCTACTTCCAGCCCGACCTCAACGTCGACCTCGTCTACCGTTTCATTCGTGACACCACGTGGGTGTCGGTGCGCTGGTACCAACCTGGCGGGCCCCTCACCGCACAACAGGTGGGTCAGCAATACCTCGCCATCGTTCTTGGTGGGATTACCAAAGAAGGAGTCTGACATTATGGCTGAGGCATACGTCATCGACGCTGTGCGTACCGCGGTTGGAAAGCGCAACGGATCGCTGGCCGGGGTGCATCCCGTGGACCTCGGCGCCCTTGGTTGGCGTGGGCTGCTCGACCGGGTCGACGTCGACCCCGCCGCCGTCGACGACGTGATCGCCGGCTGCGTGGACGCCATCGGCGGGCAGGCGGGCAACATCGCGCGGCTCTCGTGGCTGGCCGCCGGCTACCCCGAAGAGGTTCCCGGCGTCACCGTGGACCGGCAGTGCGGGTCTAGCCAGCAGGCGATTTCCTTTGGCGCACAGGCCATCATGGCCGGCACGGCCGACCTCATCGTGGCCGGCGGTGTGCAGAACATGAGCCAGATCCCGATCTCGTCGGCCATGACCGTGGGCGAGCAGTTCGGGTTCACCTCGCCGACCAACGAGTCCAAGCAGTGGCTGCACCGCTACGGCGACCAAGAGATCTCTCAGTTCCGCGGCTCGGAGCTGATCGCCGAGAAGTGGAACCTCTCGCGCGAAGAGATGGAGCGCTACGCACTGACCAGCCATGAGCGCGCGTTCGCCGCGATCCGCGGCGGCCACTTCGACAACGAAATCATCACCGTCGAAACGGAATCCGGGCCGTTCCGGGTCGACGAGGGTCCGCGTGAGTCGTCGCTGGAGAAGATGGCCGGGCTGAAGACGCTCGTCGAGGGCGGCCGGCTGACGGCGGCGATGGCCAGCCAGATCTCTGACGGCGCCAGCGCGGTGCTGCTGGCTTCCGAGCAGGCCGTGAAGGACCACAAGCTGACTCCCCGCGCGCGCATTCACCACATCAGCGCCCGCGCCGCCGATCCGGTGTTCATGCTGACCGGGCCAATCCCGGCCACGCGGCACGCGCTCGAGAAGGCCGGGCTGTCGATCGACGACATCGACACCGTCGAAATCAACGAGGCGTTCGCGCCGGTGGTGATGGCCTGGCTCAAGGAGATCAAGGCCGACCCGGAGAAGGTCAACCCGAATGGCGGCGCGATCGCCCTTGGGCACCCGCTGGGTGCGACCGGCGCCAAGCTGTTCGCCACCATGCTCAACGAACTCGAGCGCATCGGCGGCCGCTACGGCCTGCAGACGATGTGTGAGGGCGGGGGCACCGCGAACGTCACCATCATCGAGCGGCTGTAGGGCCCGGCGCCCTTCGTCGGTTGCCGCGACACTGAAACCACGCACCCGACACGCCGTAAACGGTGTGCGTGGTTTATGTCTCGACGAACGGCGCCGAGCTCAGTTCGGCGACGAAGCGTCTGACACTTTGAGGTAATGCGCGATGCCGAGTCGGGCGAACGTGCGTTTGCGGTCGGCCGACAGCATGGGCAAGGCCGCCTCGGCGTCGATCACCTCGGGCTGCGCGACGTCGTAGCTCTCGCCCTGGCAGGAAATGCTCGCCCGCCCCGCGGCGAGGACGTTCTGCAACCAGTCCACTCCGGTGCCGTAAGGCAGCGGGATGACGAACCCGCTGGCCGTCCGGTCAGCGACGACCGGCGTGGCGAACTGCTTGCCCGACCGCCGGCCGGTGTGGTGGATCACCGACGCATACCAGTGTTTGCGCCCGGCCAGGCGCAACATCAGCGGGTTGAGCAGGTATCTGTTGGAAACACGGATCGCGCCCAGCAACGGCTTGGGCCACGCTTCAGGTAATAGCGCACTCATGACTCCACGATGATCGCGGGCCCGCGCCTAAGCCAGGGTCTTTAGTCGCCGGATTCGATCAGCGCGGATGCCGCCTGTAGGTGCTTGATCGCGTCACACACGATCGCGTCGATCAGCTCGGCGCATGATGGCAGGTCCTCGAGGATGCCGGCGACCTGGCCGGAAGCGAGCACCCCGGCCTCGGTGTTGCCCTCGACCAGACCGGCCTTCAACAGCATCGGGGTATTGGCCGCCATCACCACCTGAGACCAGGTCAGCTCCTTGCCGTGGCGCATGGCCATGCCGTCGCGGATCATCGACCGCCAGGTCATCTGCGACATGTGCTTGAACTTCGCCGCGTTGCGCACGGCCGCGGTGAGGCCCCGCACCGGCGAACCGCTTTCCAGCCTCTCGACCAGCCCGGTGCGCAGCACCCGGTGCGGCATGCCGTCCACCCGCGTGGTCACCACCGTGCCGTCCAGCGCCGCCTCGAGGTAGCGCCGCTTGACCGCTTCGGGCACGGTCGAATCGGAGGTCAGCAGGAAGCGGGTGCCCATCGCCACCCCGGCGGCGCCGTAACTCAGCGCGGCCGCCAGCCCGCGCCCGTCGAAGAACCCGCCCGCCGCGATCACCGGGATGCCGGTGCCCTGCACGGCGTCCAGCACCGACGGCAGCAGCAACGTGGTGGCGACGGGTCCGGTGTGTCCGCCGCCCTCGCCGCCCTGCACGATCATCGCGTCGGCGCCCCAGGCCGCGACCTTGCGCGCGTGCTTGGCGGCGCCGATCGACGGGATCACCACGGCGCCGGCCTCTTTCAGCCGCGCGATCAACTCCTGCTTGGGCGCCAGCGCGAACGACGCCACCTTCACGCCCTCGCGGATCATGAGATCGACGCGGTCACCGGCGTCCGCGGCGTCGGCGCGGATGTTCACCCCGAACGGTTTGTCGGTGGCGACCTTGACCTTTCCGATGGCCGTCGCCAGCTCGTCCAGCGTCATGGTGGCCGAAGCCAGGATGCCCAGGCCGCCCGCGTTCGCCGTGGCGGCCACCAGCCGGGCGCCGGCCACCCAGCCCATCCCGGTTTGTACCACCGGATGCTCGACACCGACCAGCTCGGTCAGCGGCGTGCGCAACTTCATCAACGTATCTCTCTGTCGCGCAGGGACTTCGGGTCGATCACCTCGCGGATCAGGTGGAGCTCGTCGTCCGTCGGCAGTCTGGTCTCCCCGGCCTCGTCGACGCCATGCACGTCGAACGACGTGGCCTCGCGAACGTCGTCGGGTGACACCCCGGGATGCAGCGTCAGCGCGCGCATCGTGTGGTCCGGGCCGCCGAAGTCGAACACGCCCAGGTTGGACACGACCCGATACGTGTTGGCGAAGCGGAACGCCGGATTGTCCGGGTCGACCTTGTCCCAGCCGATGCCGCAGACCACGTCGACGGTCTCGCAGAACACCCGCTTCGAGTGGTTGCCCACCCAATAACTGGTCGCGTGGTTGATCGCGTTGCCGGGCGCGCCACGCAGGCCGAACATCTGCCTGGTCGGGTGTTGCAGTGGCCCGAATGCCGAGATGTTCTGATTGCCAAACCGGTCAACCTGATTCGCGCCCATCACCACGTGCCGGCGCCCCCAGGCGAGGGTCTCGAACACCCGGCCGAACGGCATCCAGCCCTCGACGGGTCCGGTCTTGCCCAGGGCCGGGGTATCGGCCAGTAGTTGCGCCTCGCCATCGGTCAGCAAGATGTCGGGCGAAAAGGTCAATCGCGCCAGCCGCGCACCGACGGAGGCCATGTTCGTCATCGGGCTGACCATTATTTCGCCTGCGTCCCTGAACAGTTCGGCACAGGCGACTGCGCAGACCTCGGCGCGGGTGTTGCTCACTTTCCGGCCTCCTCTGCGAATGCGCGAACCGCAGCCTGGTAGTCGTCCTCGCTGCCGGACAAATACGTCTGGACGAACTTCTGCCAGCCCTCGTCGGTCGATGCCGCCTCGGCGTAGTGTCGCTGGAACTTCTCGTCGCGGCCGTAATCCGGCGCGGCGGTGGTGAAGTGGGCGCCGCCGGGCGCCTCCACCACGGCGTCGACCATCATCCGGTTCACCAGCAGGGCCTGCGGGGGAACGGCCTTGACCAGCTCCTCCGTGGAGACGACGCGCTCCACCGACAGGAAGCACTTGTCGGCGGACATCAGGAACAGGTCGTCGAAGTAGGGGTCGATCCCGGTGTAGGCCGCATTGCCTTGGCAGTCACCGAGATTAAGGTGCACAAAGGCCGCGTCCAGGCGTAGCGCCGGCATGGCGATCAGCGTCTCGTTGCCGCCCTCGGGTGCCGGGTAGGGGCTGGTCACGGTCTGCAGCTCGCCCTCCCAGAAGTCGGGGACCGAGCTGCCCAACCCGGCCCTAATCGGCAGGAACGGCAGGCGTTGCGCGGCGGCTTGCAGACCGCACCGCAGCATGCCCTCGTCCATTTCCCGGGCCTCGATGGCGCCGCTGGTGCGCGCCTTGGCGAACCACGGGTCGTAGAAGGGTGGGGAGTCCAGCGAGACGAAGCCGTAGTAGGCGCGTTTGACCTTGCCGGCCGAGCACAGCAGGCCGATGTCGGGTCCGCCGTAGGTGACCACGGTCAGGTCCTTGACATCGGTGCGCAGCATGGCGCGCACGAACGCCATGGGCTTGCGCCGGGAGCCCCAGCCGCCGATGCCGATGGTCATGCCGCTGCGCAACTGCCCGACCGCCGCGTCGAGGGTGGTTCGCTTGTCGCTCATTCCTTCTTGCCCTTCGCCGTACCGGCGAACGCATCGCGGTGCTCATCGGCGACGCCGGCCAGGTTGAGCTCGAACGTAAAGCCTTGCTCCATGCGGTAGCTCGAGTTGACCCGCTGCACGTCGATGAGGTTGAGCGCCTCCTTGGCCGCGCGGATGACGCGGGTGTCCTTGGCGGCGATGTCTCGCGCCACCTTCAAAGCGGCCTCGTCGAGCTGGTCGCGCGGCACCACCTCGTGCACCGAACCGAAGTGGTGCAAGGTGGCTGCGTCCACGGTGGCGGCGGTGAAGAACAGCCGCCGCATCAGGTGCTGCGGGACCAGCCGGGAGAGGTGGGTGGCCGCGCCCAGGGCGCCCCGCTCCACCTCGGGTAACCCGAACGTGGCGTCGTCGGAGGCCACGATGACGTCGGCGTTGCCAACCAGGCCGATGCCGCCGCCGACGCAGAACCCGTTCACTGCCGCAACGACCGGGACCGCGCACTCATACACGGCGCGGAAGGCGGCGAAGCAACCCCGGTTGGCGTCGATCAGGGCGGTGAATCCCTCGGTGCGCTGCATCTCCTTGATGTCGACCCCGGCGTTGAAGCCACGGCCCTCGGCCCGCAGGATGACGACGTGGGTCTCGGGGTTCTGACCGGCCGCCGTGATGACGTCGGCCAGTTCGAACCAGCCGCGCGACGGGATGGCGTTGACCGGGGGAAAGTCGACGGTGACCGCGACGATGCCCGGCTCGGTGGTTTTGGATGTGATGGGCACGGTGCCACTTCCTTGTGGGGTAACTACCTAAGCAAGCACTTGCTTGGTACGCTAGCACAGTGACTCGCGCCGAAGCACCCGACGCCATCAACTTGGGGCTGGCCGGGCGGGTGGTCCTGGTCACCGGCGGGGTCCGCGGAGTGGGCGCCGGCATCAGTTCGGTCTTCGCCGCGCAGGGCGCGACCGTCATCACCTGCGCACGGCGGCCCGTCGAGGGCCTGCCCTATGAGTTCCACTCGTGCGACATCCGCGACGACGACGCCGTCAAGGCACTGATCGACTCCATCGTCGACGAACACGGCCGGCTCGACGTCGTGGTCAACAACGCCGGCGGTTCGCCGTACGTGCTGACCGCGGAGTCCAGCGCGAAGTTCAACCGCAAGATCATCGAGCTCAACCTGATTGGCGCGCTGTCGGTTTCACAACACGCGAACGCTCAAATGCAAAATCAGGACCGCGGTGGGTCGATCATCAACATCTGCAGCCTGTCCGGTCGGCGGCCGTCGCCGGGCACCGGCGCCTACGGGGCGGCCAAGGCCGGCCTGGAAAGCCTCACGCAGACCCTCGCGGTGGAGTGGGGCCCGAAGGTCCGGGTGAACGCCTGCGTCGTGGGCATGGTCGAGACCGAGCAATCCGAACTTTTCTACGGCGACGCCGACTCCATCGCCGCCATCTCGAAGAACGTGCCACTGGGCCGGCTGGCCAAGCCCGAAGACATCGGTTGGGCCACAGCGTTTCTGGCGTCGGACGCGGCGTGCTACATCAGCGGTGCGTCGCTGGAGGTGCACGGCGGCGGTGAGCCGCCGCACTATCTGGCCACAACGAACGCCAGTGCGATCAAGTAGAGGAGACACGAACAATGGGAGTGGTTGACGGCCGCGTCGTCATCGTCACCGGAGCGGGCGGCGGCATCGGTCGCGCGCATGCGCTCGCCTTCGCCGCCGAAGGCGCCCGCATTGTGGTCAACGACATCGGGGTGGGTCTCGACGGTTCGCCCGCCGGGGGCGGCAGCGCCGCGCAGGGCGTTGTCGACGAAATCACCGCGGCCGGTGGGGAAGCCGTCGCCAACGGATCCAACATCGCGGACTGGAACGAGGCCGCGGGCCTGATCCAGACCGCCGTCGACACCTTCGGGGGCCTGGACGTTCTGGTGAACAACGCCGGCATCGTGCGCGACAGGATGATGGCCAACACCAGCGAAGAGGAGTTCGACGCCGTCATCGCCGTGCACCTGAAGGGCCACTTCGCCACGATGCGGCACGCCGCGTCGTACTGGCGCGGGCTGTCCAAAGAGGGCAAGACCGTCGACGCGCGAATCATCAACACCAGTTCGGGTGCCGGCCTGCAGGGCAGCGTCGGCCAGGGCAACTACAGCGCGGCCAAAGCCGGCATCGCGGCGATGACGCTGGTCGGCGCCGCGGAGATGGGCCGCTACGGCGTCACCGTCAACGCCATCGCGCCGTCGGCGCGCACCCGCATGACCGAGACCGTCTTTGCCGAGATGATGGCAACGCAGGACCAGGATTTCGACGCCATGGCCCCGGAGAACATCTCACCGCTGGTCGTCTGGCTGGGCAGCGCCGAGTCCCGCGACGTCACGGGGAAGGTGTTCGAGGTCGAGGGCGGCAAGATCCGGGTCGCCGAGGGTTGGGCGCACGGACCGCAGATCGACAAGGGCGCGAAGTGGGATCCTGCGGAACTGGGGCCGGTGGTCGCCGATCTGCTCGCCAAGGCGCGCCCGCCGGTTCCGGTCTACGGGGCTTAGGGCGAACTCCCCAGCGCGGTGACCAAGGTCGTCGAACACTGCGATGGGGACTGTGCCAAAGCCGAGTCGACCTGGCTGAGACTGAAGCGCGGCATCGTTGGTCGCAGCGTTGCCCGTGAGGAACACCTTCGTAGATGTCGTACTCGGCTACCGCGATCGATCGTCAGCCGCTGACTTTCTGGCTGGACTGACCGATGGAGGTCTGCTTGTTGTTGTAGTCGACCGTGCACTTCACCGTTGTGTCATAGCTGGTTCCCAAGGGGGGCCACAACATGTCGGTAATCGTACCGGTGCTGTTCGCAGCGACGTCGATGCTTCTATCGACCTCCTGCGGCCCGAATCCGCTGGATTTCGTAGCCGTGTAGCTGCATTTGGCGGGCAGGCTGGAGTTGTTGGTGATAGCCACGCGGGCATTGAATCCATTCCGCGAGATGTTCACCGCGACGGCGTTCGTCGGCGCGCCGCATTGCTGGCCGGCTGGGACGGTGTCGGTCACCGAGCCGGTAGGGCATTTCACCGGAGCCGGATCTCCGGGGCAATTCGAGCCGGGAGGAAGAGTCTTTCCCGCGTCCGGTCCGCCGGTGCATCGCACGGGCAACTGCGCCGGTGCTGGCGCCGGCGCGGGCGCTGGTGCGGGAGGTGCCGCCGCCGCAGGTGGCACATACGTGTAGTCCGACCAGGCGCCGCAATCATCCGTACCTGGGAAGTGCTTGCGACAACCTTGGATCGAGAAGGTCTGCGGCGTCGTACTTGCAGGGATGATAAAGGACGCGGTGTTGTTGCACCCCTTGCTGAGCTCGGGTTGCATGAAAT
>NZ_LZKF01000216.1:0-781 GCF_001672665.1 Mycobacterium sp. E2238
GCTCCGCCAAGAGCACCACCGCGGCCGCGCTGCACGAGACGGCGGCCGGCGCTTACACCGCGGCACTGGCCGCTATGCCGACGATGCCCGAGCTCGCCGCCAACCATGCGACCCACGCGGCGCTGGTGGCGACGAATTTCTTCGGCATCAACACCGTCCCCATCGCGGTGAACGAAGCCGACTATGCGCGCATGTGGGTGCAAGCGGCCACGACCATGACCACCTACCAAGCGGTCAGTGCATCCGCCCTCGCGGCGGTTCCCGTCACCGCGCCGGCACCGGCGATCGTCACTCCGGGCGCGGAGGCGAGCGTCGCGAGCGTGCAGGCCGCCGACACCCAGGCGACGCAGACCTATCCGTCCTGGCAGGACCAGCTCACGGCGTGGCTGCAGCAGTACACCAAGAATTTTGCGTGGCCGGTTTCCAAAGACCTCAATCCCGGTGGCTGGCCGTTCCCGCCGGTGCCGTTCGTCAACGGCCTGGCGTCCTTCTTCGGCCAACTGGGTTTCTCGCCGGCCCTCTCCAGCGCGCTCGGCTGGGCGATTTTCCACACGCTGATGATCTTCTGGCCCTTCATGCAGGCCGCGATCCAGATGGCCGTGGTGCTGGCGCCGATGGTCGTGTTCGTCCTGGGCGCCGCCGCGGCAGGGGGAGCGGCGGCGGCAATCACCGCGGTCAGCGTCGCGGCCCCGCTCTCGGTCCCCGCGCCGCTGCCTGCGGCCGCGCCGGCACCGGCGCCGATGGCGTCCGCGCCGAGTCCGACCATCAGCACCGCGCCGGC
>NZ_LZKF01000217.1:0-44296 GCF_001672665.1 Mycobacterium sp. E2238
ACCGCTGGATGATCCGCTGCGTGATCAACGGCCCTCACGAGACCATGGAAGCCCTCGAGCAGGAGGCGCGGGCGGCGTTGGCGGACACCGTGGTTCGCCGCGGTGACACACCCCTTCCGGTGCGCACGCCGTTGACCGTGCAGCTGCCCGAGCCGATGGCGCAGCAATTGCGGGAAGCCGCGGCCGCCCAGCAGGCCGAGGCGCAACAGGCCCAGCAACAAGACGACGCGCAGGAGGGGGCCAACCAGCCGGCGGCCCGTCGCAGCGTCGACGGCTCGGCCATGCAACAGCTGCGCACCACCACCGGGGGCTGAACCGAAACCGCTAGCTCAGCTCGGCGAGAGCGGCCAGGCACGCCGCGCCCAGCGCGGCGGGATCCGAGCCGATCTGGTCGAGCGTGACCGTCCGCAGCGCCGCCCGCGGCGCGGCCTCAACCCATTCCACGCCGACCTGCAGTGGGTGGATGGGATCGTCGACGGCGGACGCCACAGCCAGTGGCACGGCCAGCCGGGCCAGCTCGGCGTGGTTGGGCGCCACGTGGCCGGCGGCTTCGTCCATGGCGTCGGGCAGTTGTGGCCACTGGGCGCGCCACGAGCGCGCCAGCTCGTCGGCCAGCCACGGCGGGCTGGACGCCCGCATCTGGTTGGTCGTCGCCTCCAGTCCGTCGGCGCGGAGCTGCGCTGCCGTATGCCGCGCCGCAAGGGCCGCGGGCGCCGTTTCGGGTTCCCCGGCCCAGGCCGGCAGCGCGGCCAGGACGGCGACCGTCCGGGCCGGGTGCGCCAGTGCCCAGGCGACCGCGACCGCCGCGCCGATCGAGACGCCGCCGACGGCTATCGGGCCCGTGCGCGCGGCGGCGTCCAACGCGGACACGTAGCCGTCGATCAGCCGATCCGGGTTGGGCGGCGGGGTCACCAGAACGGCGCCGGCCTCGCGCAGTGGGCCCGAAAACGCCCGGCGAACGTAGTCGTCGTCGGACCCCGTGCCGGGCAGCAAGACGGTCGTCACACCCCGCAGATCGACAGCCATCCCCTGATATTGCCCCGGCGTTCATCTGCGCCCAACATCGGTGTTTGAGTCGGTTGGCGCGTGGGAACCAACAGGTCTACGGTGTCCGTTGGCATAAATGGAAGCGCCAAGGCTTATCGGCATTGTCAGGAGGGGCCATGGGGGCCCAAGGATATCTGCGCCGGCTCACCCGCCGCTTGACGGAGGCACCGGAGCAACGCGACTCGGAGGAGTTGTCCGACGAGGTCGCACTTACCGGCGCGCAACGAGTCATCGACTGCGAGCGCGGCCAAGAGGTCACGATGGTCGGCACGCTGCGAAGCGTGGAATGTAACGGCAAGGCCTGTGCGGGCGGTGTCCGCGCCGAGCTGTTCGACGGCACCGACACCGTCACTTTGGTCTGGTTGGGGCAGCGCCGGATACCCGGCATCGACTCGGGCCGCAAGCTGCGGGTACGCGGCCGGCTGGGCAAGCTGGAGAACGGAACCAAGGCCATCTACAACCCGCACTACGAAATTCAGCGGTGACCCAACCCGGCGATTTGGGGTCGAGTTCGGGACCCCACGAGTCGGGCGCTGCTGAGCGCGCGACCGTCAACCGCGTCACGGCCGAACGTCTACTGCGCCAGGCGGGCGGGGTCAGCGGCGTCATCTATTCTTCGCTGCCCGTTGTGATCTTCGTCATTGCGTCGAGCCTGTCGGGCTTGTTGGCGGCCATCGTCTCCGCGTTGACCGCGGCCGCGCTGGTCCTGGTGTGGCGCCTGATCCGCCGCGATTCAGTACAGCCGGCCCTCTCGGGATTTTTCGGCGTGGCGATCTGCGCGCTCATCGCCTACATCGTGGGGGAGTCCAAGGGCTACTTCCTACTGGGCATTTGGATGTCGCTGGTGTGGGCGGTGGTCGTCGCGGTGTCGGTCGTCATGCGGCGGCCGCTGGTCGGCTACGTGTGGACCTGGGCCACCGGGCGGGGCCACGGCTGGCGCGATGTTCCGCGCGCCGTCCACGCGTTCGACCTCGCCTCGGTCTGCTGGGTGCTGGTGTTCGCCGCGCGGTTCGTGGTCCAGGGTCTGCTCTACAACGCCGACCAGACCGGCTGGCTGGCCGTCGCGCGCATCGCGATGGGGTGGCCGCTGACCGTGGCGGCCGCGCTCGCGACGTACCTGGCGATCAAGTCCGCGCAGCGTTCCATGCTCGCGGTCGGCGACTAGCCGTCGAGCGGCGGGCCGTCCGGCAGCAGGAGCTTGCGCAGGTCCTCTTCGACCTCGGCGACCGCGACGAAGAGCAGTTCGTCGCCGCCCTCCAGCGGCTCGTCCGCCTCGGGCACGATGACCCGCGGACCGCGCAGGATCGTGACCAGCGAGGCGTCCCGGGGCAGTTGCAGGCGGCGCACCGGCTTGCCGCCCCAGGGCGTGTCGTCGGGCAGGGTGATCTCGACGAGGTTGGCCTGTCCGCGGCGGAATTCCATGAGCCGCACCAGATCACCGACGGCGACGGCCTCTTCGATGAGCGAGGCGAGCATGCGCGGCGTGGACACCGCCACGTCCACGCCCCAGGCGTCGGTGAACAGCCACTCGTTGCGGGGATCGTTGACCCGGGCCACGACCCGGGGCACCGCGAACTCGGTCTTGGCCAGCAGGCTGAGCACGACGTTGGCCTTGTCGTCGCCGGTCGCGGCGACCACCACGTCGAAGTCCTGCAGATGCACCGATTCCAGCAGGCTCAGCTCGCAGGCGTCGCCGAGCCGCCAGTGCGCGGCGGGGATGGCGTCGACGTCGACGTGATCGGGGTTGCGCTCGATGAGCGTCACGTCGTGGCCGTTGCCGATGAGTTCGCGACCGACGGAGCGGCCGACCGCGCCGGCCCCGGCGACAGCTACCTTCATGTTCGCCGCTCCTTAACCGAGGTCTTCACTGGGGGGCATGGCCGCGATGGCGATCGCCTCGGCGGCGCGCCCGGAGATCGCGGCGACGTAGACCTGATCGCCGGCCTGGATGACGGATTTCGGTTCCGGCAATACGCCTGCACCGAACCGGATCAGGAACGCCACGCGGGCGCCGGTGGCCTGCTCGAGATCGGTGACGCGCTGCCCGATCCACTCCTCGTGCAGGACGACCTCGGCGACAACCACCGTGCCGGTCGGGTCCCGCCATTTCGCGGTCTCGGTGTCGCGCAGCAGCGCGTTCAGCAGGCGATCGGTGGTCCAGGGCACGGTGGCGATGGTGGGGATGCCGAGGCGTTCGTAGACCTCGGCCCGCTTGGCGTCGTAGATCCGGGCGACAACCCGCTTGACGCCGAAGGTCTCCCGGGCCAGCCGTGCCGAGATGATGTTCGAGTTATCACCGGACGACACGGCGGCGAACGCGTCCGCCTCCTCGATGCCGGCCCGCAGCAATACGTCCCGGTCGAACCCCTGCCCCAACACCCGCTCCCCGGCGTACTCGGGGCTGAGCCGGTTGAACGCGGTGCTGTCGCGGTCGATGACCGCGACGTCGTGGCCGATCCGCGATAGCCCGTCGGCCACGGAGGAACCGACGCGGCCACAGCCCATCACCACTACTCGCACTTTCCGATCCTCTCGGCCGCGTCCTGCGCCCCGATCGGCAACCCACGTCGGCCAGCCGATTTCGGGTCGGCAAACATTCTCGCCTACGAAGCTACCGCCAAACCCTTGTGGGCTTACTCTTGGCTCTCGTGTCCAAACTTTCAACCGCAGCGCGTCGGTTGCTAATTGGCCGGCCGTTTCGCAGCGACCGGCTGAGTCACACCCTGCTGCCCAAGCGGATCGCCTTGCCGGTGTTCGCCTCCGACGCGTTGTCATCGGTGGCGTACGCGCCCGAAGAGGTCTTCCTGATGCTCTCGGTGGCCGGCCTGTCCGCGTACGCGTTGACGCCCTGGATCGGTCTCGCCGTGGCCGCGGTGATGTTGGTCGTGGTGGCCAGCTACCGGCAGAACGTGCACGCCTACCCGTCGGGCGGCGGCGACTTCGAGGTGGTCACCACCAACCTCGGTGACACCGCAGGCCTGGTGGTCGCGAGCGCCCTGATGGTGGATTACGTTCTGACCGTTGCCGTTTCGACGGCGTCGGCGATGTCTAACATCGGCTCCGCCATCCCGCTGGTGGCCCAGCACAAGGTGTGGTTCTGCGTGGCCGCGATCCTGCTGGTGATGGCGTTGAACCTGCGCGGCATCCGGGAGTCCGGGGTGGCGTTCGCCATTCCGACCTACGCGTTCATCATCGGCGTCTTCATCATGATCGGCTGGGGCCTGTTCCGGATCTTCGTGCTGGGCAACCCGCTGCGCGCGGAGTCGGCCGGCTTCCAGATGCACGCCGAGCACGGCCAGGTCGTCGGCTTCGCACTGGCATTCCTGGTGGCGCGGTCCTTCTCCTCGGGCTGCGCGGCGCTGACCGGTGTGGAGGCCATCAGCAATGGCGTCCCGGCTTTCGAGAAGCCCAAGTCGCGCAACGCGGCGACGACGTTGCTGATGCTGGGGGCGATCGCGGTGGCCCTGCTGATGGGCATCATCGTGCTGGCCCAGCAGATCCGCGTCCAGCTGGTCGAGGATCCCGCCACGCAACTGGCCGGCGCCCCGCCGGGCTACTACCAGAAAACCCTGGTCACCCAGCTGGCGGAAACGGTGTTCGGCAGCTTCCACATCGGCTTCCTGCTGATCGCCACGGTGACCGCGCTCATCCTGGTGCTGGCAGCCAACACCGCGTTCAACGGCTTCCCGGTGCTCGGCTCGGTGCTGGCGCAGCACAGTTACCTGCCGCGCCAACTGCACACCCGCGGGGACCGGTTGGCGTTCTCCAACGGGATCCTGTTCCTGTCCGGTGCGGCGCTGCTGGCGATCATCGCGTTCCGCGCCGAGGTCACCGCCCTGATCCAGCTGTACATCGTGGGCGTGTTCATTTCGTTCACCCTGAGCCAGATCGGCATGGTGCGGCACTGGACTCGATTGCTGCGCACCGAGACCGATCCGCGGGCGCGGCGCAAGATGATGCGCTCCCGGGTCGTCAATACCGTCGGATTGCTCTCCACCGGCGCGGTTTTGTTGGTCGTCCTGGTGACGAAGTTCGTCGCCGGCGCGTGGATCGCGCTTTTCGCCATGGGGTTGCTGTTCGGGATGATGAAGATGATCCACCGCCACTACGGCACCGTCAGCCGGGAACTGGAGGAGCAGGCCGCCGCCCAGCACGACGTGGTGTTGCCCAGCCGCAATCACGCGCTGGTGCTGGTGTCCAAGCTGCATCTCCCGACGCTGCGCGCGCTGGCCTACGCCAGGGCGACGCGCCCCGATGCGCTCGAGGCGCTCACAGTCAGCGTGGACGACGGGGAAACCCGCGAGTTGGTGCACCAGTGGGAGGAAAGCGACATCAGCGTGCCGCTGAAGGTCATCGCCTCGCCGTATCGCGAAATCACCCGGCCCATACTGGATTACGTCAAGCGCGTCAGCAAGGAATCGCCGCGCACCGTCGTCACCGTGTTCATTCCCGAATACGTGGTGGGCCATTGGTGGGAGCAGGTGTTGCACAACCAGAGCGCGCTGCGGCTCAAGGGCCGGCTGTTGTTCATGCCCAACGTGATGGTGACTTCTGTTCCGTGGCAACTGAATTCGTCGGAACGGCTGCAGACGCTGCAGCACCACGTGGCCCCGGGGGACACTCGTCGGGGAATCTTCGATTGACCCGCGAATCCCCCCGCGCACCCGCAGCGGTGGCGCCCCCGCACGAGGAGCTGACGTTGGTCACCGGCGCCCCGGCGAACGGCGGCAGCTGCGTGGCGCACCACGAGGGACGCGTGGTGTTCGTCCGCTACGCGTTGCCGGGTGAGCGGGTGCGGGTCCGGGTCACCGCCGACCGTGGATCTTATTGGCACGCCGAGGTTGTCGAGGTGCTCGAGCCTTCGGCCGACCGCGTCGAGTCGCTGTGCCCGATCGCCGGGGTGGATGGCGCCGGGTGCTGTGACTTGGCGTTCGCCGCCCCGGAGGCGGCCCGCGCGATCAAGGCGCAAGTGGTGGCCAATCAACTGGAGCGGCTGGGCGGACACCGCTGGGATGGCGGGGCGGAACCGCTCCCGGGCTCCGGGCCGACGGGTTGGCGCACTCGGGTCCGGCTCGACGTGGGCGCCGACCGCCGCGCCGGGTTTCACCGGTATCACAGCGACGAGCTGGTGACCGACCTGCGCTGCGCGCAATTGCCGGCCGGCATGCTCGACGGGATCGCCGAATCCGAGTGGCCGCCGGCCGCTCAGCTGCACGTCGTCGTGGACGACGACGGTGCCCGCCACGTGGTGCGCACGCTGCGGCAGGGCAAAAAGACCGCGACCAAGGTCGTCGAGGGCAGCTACGAGGCGGTGCAGCGGGTCGACGGCCGCAGCTGGCAGATCCCGGTGACGGCCTTCTGGCAGGCGCACCGCGGCGCGGCCACCGTGTACAGCCGCCTGGTCGCCGACTGGGCGCAGCCGGACACCGGCGCGACCGCATGGGATCTGTACGGCGGCGCCGGCGTTTTCGCCGCGGCGCTCGGGGCCGCGGTCGGGGAGTCCGGTCGGGTGCTGAGCGTCGATACCTCGCGCGCGGCCACCCGCGCCGCCCGGGCCGCGCTGAACGACCTGCCGCAGGTGCAGGTCGTCAACGACTCGGTGCGGCGGGTACTCAACGCGCAGCGATCCAGCGCCTCAACCGCAGATGTGGCGGTGCTGGATCCGCCGCGTGCGGGGGCCGGGCGCGAAATCGTCGATCTGCTGGCCGCGGCCGGTGTCCCGCGTATAGTGCACATCGGTTGCGAGGCCGCGTCTTTCGCCCGTGACATCGGGCTCTACCTCGGCCGCGGCTACGCCGTCGAGAAGATCAAGGTGTTCGATGCGTTCCCGCTCACGCATCACACCGAATGCGTCGCGCTGCTGACCCGTTAGCGATTAGAGGAAGGGCGCCGCAGCCGATAGACTCCGTCACGGTGTGCCGGGAAGTCTGGTCGGCGATGTCCTTGTCGACCGACCGAGAGGCTTAGGTGCCTACCACCGAAGTGCGGGCCGCGCCCGTCGATGTGTCCAGCGGTAGGGGACCGCGGCCATCGTGACGGAAACTCTTCGCTACGCGCTGATCATTTTGTTCTGCAGCGCAGTCGGTTTGGTCGCGGTCCTGGCGAACCGCCTCACCGAACGGGTGAAGATCCCGGTGCCCCTGCTCGTGCTGGTCGGGGCCGCCGTGGCGGTGCACGCGGTGCCGGCGGTGCAGTCTCCGTCCGAGCCGACCGTCGAGCGGGTGATCACCATCGCGCTGGTGTTGGTGTTGTTCGACGGCGGCATGCATATCGGACCATCGCGGTTCCGCGCGGCGGTCGTCCCGATCCTGTCGTTGGGCGTGGTGGGAACCGCCCTCACCGCCGCTGGGGCGGCGCTGGTGGTGCACTACGCATTCGGGATCGGCTGGTTCCCCGCGGTACTCGTCGCCACGGCGGTGGCCCCTACCGATCCGGCCGTGGTCTTCTCCGTCCTGGGCAAACGCGAGATCAGGGGGCGCAGCAGCACCATCCTCGAGGGCGAGTCCGGCGCCAACGACCCGGTCGGCATCTCCCTGATGTCCAGCCTGATCTTCGCCGGTGGCCTCAGCGCGGCCGGATTCGCCGATGTGGGAACGCAATTCGCTCGCCAGATGGTGGTCGGACTGGCCGTCGGGGTGATCGGCGGCCGGGCCCTGCTCGTCTTCATGCGCCGGGTCGCCCTGCCGAGCGAGGGCCTCTACTCGCTGCGCACGCTGGCGTCGTGCCTGATGCTGTACGGCATCGCCACGCTCGCGCACGGCTCGGGTTTCCTGGCCGTATTCGTCGCCGGCATCGTGATCGGCGACGCCCGCGCGCCGTACAAGCCGGAGATCAAGCGGTTCCACGCCGCCCTGGCCGGTCTGGCCGAAATCGTCGCGTTCGCGTTCCTCGGGCTGACCGTCGACATCAACGTGCTCGCCCATCCGGACGTGTGGATTCCCGGCGTCGCCCTCGGTGTCGCGCTGACATTGGTGATCCGGCCGCTGGCGGTGGGCTCCTGCCTGGTTCCCGTCCGGCTGCAGCGAAACGAACGCGTCTTCATCATGTTCGCCGGGCTCAAGGGCGCGGTGCCGATCCTGCTGGGCGAGTTGCTGCGCGCCGCGCACGTCGCCGACGCCGAACGCCTCTACGGCATCGTGGTCGTGGTCGTGATCTTCTCGGTGCTGGTGCAGGGCAGCTCGGTGCCCGGCGTCGCGAACCTGCTGCGGCTGCCCATGCGGACCGTGGAGACCCAGCCTTGGGAGATCGGCGTCCGGCTGGCGGACGAACCGCACGGGGCGCATCGCTTCAGCGTTGCGAAGGGGTCCGCCGCGGAGGGCTACACGGTCGAGGGGCTCGGTGACCGGGTCGGCGACATCTGGGTGAGCATCGTGGTTCGCACCACCGGTCTGGTCCCGGTCCGCGGCGACACCAAACTTCAGGCCGGCGACGAGGTCGTCATACTGGCGGATCCCGAACTCCACGACACCCTGGCCGAGCTGTTCGGACCCGCGTAGGCCGGCTACCTCGGCTCCCTGCTGTTCCTGCGGTGGCTGCGTAGACTATCGGGATGCTGGAACAGATCCGCGGGCCCGCTGATCTGCAACACCTGTCCCAACAGCAGCTGCGTGAACTGGCCGCCGAGATTCGTCAGTTCCTGATCCACAAGGTCGCTGCGACCGGGGGACACCTCGGGCCCAACCTCGGCGTCGTCGAACTGACGCTGGCGCTGCATCGTGTGTTCGACTCGCCGCACGACCCGATCGTCTTCGACACCGGTCACCAGGCATACGTCCACAAGATGCTGACCGGACGCGCGCAGGACTTCGAGAGCCTGCGCAAAAAGGGCGGGCTGTCCGGCTATCCGTCGCGCGCGGAGAGCGAACACGACTGGGTCGAGTCCAGCCACGCCAGCGCGGCGCTGTCCTACGCCGACGGCCTGGCCAAGGCGTTCGAGCTGACCGGCCACCGCAACCGGCACGTGGTCGCCGTGGTCGGCGACGGCGCGCTCACCGGCGGCATGTGCTGGGAGGCGCTGAACAACATCGCGGCGTCGAAGCGGCCGGTGATCATTGTGGTCAACGACAACGGCCGCAGCTACGCACCGACGATCGGCGGCGTCGCCGACCATCTGGCCACTCTGCGGCTGCAGCCGGCCTACGAGCAGGCCCTGGAGAAGGGCCGCGACGCGGTGCGCTCGCTACCGTTCTTCGGCGAGCTCGCCTACCGGTTCATGCACAGTGTCAAGGCCGGCATCAAGGACTCCCTGTCCCCGCAGCTGCTGTTCACCGACCTCGGCCTGAAGTACGTGGGACCGGTCGACGGGCACGACGAACGCGCCGTGGAGATGGCGTTGCGCCACGCGCGTGGCTTCGGCCGGCCGGTGATCGTGCACGTCGTCACCCGCAAGGGCATGGGTTTCGGTCCCGCGGAGGACGACGAGGCCGAGCAGATGCATTCCTGCGGCGTGATCGATCCGGTCACCGGCCAGGCCACCAAGGTCGCCGGTCCCGGTTGGACCGCCACCTTCTCCGACGCGCTGATCGGCTACGCGAAAAAGCGCCGCGACATCGTGGCCATCACCGCGGCGATGCCCGGCCCGACGGGGCTGAGCGCCTTCGGGCAACAGTTCCCGGATCGCCTCTTCGACGTCGGCATCGCCGAGCAGCACGCGCTGACGTCGGCGGCCGGCCTGGCGATGGGCGGCATGCACCCGGTGGTGGCCATCTATTCGACGTTCCTCAACCGGGCCTTCGACCAGATCATGATGGACGTGGCGCTGCACAAGCTGCCCGTCACCATGGTGCTCGACCGGGCCGGGATCACGGGTTCGGACGGCGCCAGCCACAACGGCATGTGGGACATGTCGATGCTGGGCATCGTGCCCGGCATGCGGGTCGCCGCGCCCCGCGACGCCACCCGGTTACGCGAGGAACTCGGCGAGGCGCTTGACGTCAATGACGGGCCGACGGCGCTCCGCTTCCCCAAAGGCGATGTGGGCGAAGACATTCCGGCGCTCGAGCGACGCTCGGGTGTGGACGTGCTCGCGCTGCCGGCCGCCGGACTCAACCACGACGTGCTCCTGGTGGGCGTCGGCGCGTTCGTCCCGATGGCGCTCGAGGTCGCCAAGCGGCTGCACAACCAGGGGATCGGCGTGACGGTGATCGACCCGCGTTGGGTGCTGCCGGTGTCCGAGGCTGTCATCGAGCTCGCCGCGCAGCACAAGCTGGTCGTCACGTGCGAGGACAACGGTGTCAACGGCGGCATCGGGTCGGCGGTGTCCGCGGCCCTGCGGCGCGCGGAGATCGACGTGCCGTGCCGCGACGTCGGCCTGCCGCAGCGGTTCTACGAGCACGCCTCGCGGGGAGAGCTGCTGGCCGACCTGGGGCTCACCGATCAGGACGTGGCCCGCCGCATCACGGGGTGGGTCGCCGCGCTGGGTAACGCCGTCACCGAAGCGGAGATCCGCGAGCACCTCGACTAGTCGGTTTCGGCCTCCGGCTCGTCGGGTGGTTGCAACGCCCGAGCGAGCACGGGATCCACCAATTCGCGCTGCCATGACCGGGCCTGCCCGGCCCGCAGAAACGTATCGACGGCCTCCAAAGGGTCGGGGGCGGGCTCCCAGTCCCAGCACAGCCGTCGAACCAGGTCGGGCGAGACCAGGTTCTCGGTGGGGACGTGCACCCGCTCGGACACCTCCGCCAGCGCCGCACGCGCCGCCTCCAGCCGCGCGGCCGCCTCCGGTTTGCGCCTGCTCCACCGCGCCGCCGGCGGCGGCCCGTTCGGCGCTTCGGCATCGACGGGCGGGTTCTTGGTTTGCCGCGCCGCCTCCAGCGCACCCAACCACGTGGCGGCGCTGCGACGCTGATTGCGCCCACCGAACACCGGCAAGGCGGTGAGGTCCTCGATGGTCTTCGGGTCGGCGATAGCGGCCTCGATGATGGCCGAGTCCGGCAAGATGCGTCGCGGCGCGATGTCGCGGCGCTCGGCGATGCGGTCGCGCGTCAACCACAGCTCGCGGACCGCCGCCAGGCCGCGCTGGTCGCGCACCCGATGGATCCCCGACGTCCGCCGCCACCGGTCCCGCCGCGTCGCCGCGCTGGGCTCCTTGGCGCCCGCCACCCGTAGGTAATCGAATTCCTCTGCGGCCCAACCGCTTTTGCGTTGCTCGGCCAGCACGTCGGCGATCGCGGCCCGCAGTTCGATGAGCAGTTCCACATCCAGCGCCGCGTAATTGAGCCATTCGCTCGGCAGCGGGCGTTTGGACCAATCGGCCGCCCCATGCCCCTTGGCCAACCCGGACCCGAGCAGCCGCTCCACCATGGTCGCGAGGTTCACCCGCTCGAAGCCGGCCAGCCGCCCCGCGAGCTCGGTGTCGTACAGCGCGGGCGGCCGCAGGCCGACCTCCGCGAGGCAGGGCAGGTCCTGGTCGGCCGAATGCAGGATCCATTCGTCGTCGCTGAGCACCTCGGCAACGGGCCGCAGTGCCTCGAGCGGGTCGGCGCCGTGGCTGACGGGGTCGATGAGCACCGTGCCCGCGCCGGCCCGCCGGATCTGAATCAGGTAGGCCCGGTTGGAGTACCGGAAACCGGACGCCCGCTCGGCGTCCACCGCAAACGGTCCGCGACCACTGTCCAGGAACTCCGCCGCCTCCTGGATCTGGCGGACGGTCACCGAGAGGTCCGGAATCCCTTCGGCCGGGTGCAGCAGGGGCGTCGGCGCGGGTTCGATGTCTTCGGGTGCCGCGCTGCCGGCCCCATGGGCCGCCGGTTCGCACATGTCAGGCGCGTGACCGCGAGCTCAGATCGGTGACGCCCGTCGGCGGGAGACCCGCCGCGTGTTCCAGTACCTCGCAGAAGGCCTCGACATGGACGCCGACCTGCGGCGTGGTCGCCGTCCACGATGCCCGCAGCTCCAACTGGTGGGCGCGCGGCGGCCCCGAGATGTCGCCGTAGCGCACCGAGGTGGTGGCGGTGACCGTGCCGCCGAGGGCGGTGACCTGCTCCATCCGAGACTCCAGCGCGTCGACCAGCCAGCTCCACGCCACCTCCGGCAGCAGGGGGTCGACGGCCTCGCTGGGATCGAGGTCGGCCTGGATGTAGGCGACCAGGCGGATGGTGCCGTCCCACGCGTCGGCGCCTTCCGGGTCGTACAGCAGGATCAGGCGGCCGAAGGCGTCGCCGTCGGATCGCTCGGGCACGATTTCGCGGTCGGGATGCTTGACCTCGGCCCCCAGCGCGTAGCTGTAGGGCGCCAGGCGTTGCGGCGGGCGAATGGGGCCCAGCTCGATTTCCGCTCGGACGGTGACGCCGTTCATCGCCGCTACCGCCTCGCGGAATGGCTCCGGTTCAGCTGAGGTCACTTGGCGCCGCTCCTGTTCATCCCGGCCACTCTGCGTCGGCGCGGCGTACGTCATGAGCGCCGCTCCTCCACATCGCTGCCATCCCCCACAAGCGGGTGGGGGAACCTCCCACTTGAGGGGGCGTGCCCCCACTGCATCGTCGCGGTGCGGGTCACAGCGTCCGACGGTAGACCTATCGGCCGACACGCGGAACCAGGCGCGCCGACCGCTACCAACCCGTTACCCGACCTCATGGGCCGGTATCGCCCCTGCTCAGGAGGCATTTCCGCCGGTAAATCGGGCCGGCCGCTTCTCGCGGTGCGCGGCCAGCCCTTCCTGCACGTCGGGGCCGCTGAAGCTGAGGAATTCCAGGCCGAGCGAGGTCTCGAAGGTGGGTGCGAACATGCGGTACCAGGAGTTGAGGCTGTGCTTGGTCCACCGGATGGCGTTTTGCGCGCCGCGGGCCAGATCCTCGGCGATCTGCGTCGCCGTGGACAGCACGTCATCGTCGTCGACGCAGGTGGACACCAGGCCGATCCGCTCGGCTTCCTCGCCGAGCAGCGTCTCGCAGGTCAGCAGGTAGTACTTGGCCTTGGCCATGCCGACCAGCAGCGGCCAGCAGATCGCGGCGTGATCGCCGGCGGCCACGCCCAGCTTGGTGTGCCCGTCGATGAGCTTCGCGGTGCGGCCCGCCACCGAGACGTCGGCGAGCAGGGCCACCACCAGCCCCGCCCCGACGGCCGGGCCCCGGATCGCCGAGACGACGGGCTTGTCGAAGTTGACCATGTTGAGCACCAGGTCGCGCGCCTCCCGCATGATGCGCATGCGGCCCTCGTAGTCGCCGATGGTTTCGGCGATCAGGTCGAAGCTGCCGCCGGAGGAGAAGGCCTTGCCCTCGCCGCGGACCAGCACGACGCGCACGTCGGGGTCGCGGGCGATCGCCGGCCAGATGTCGGCCAGGTCCCGGTGCATCTGCGGCCCGACCGAATTGAGGCCGGGGGCGTCGAGAACCAGCGTCAGGATGCCGTTGTCGCCGACCTCGCAGCGCAGGCTGGGGAACTCGTCGTAATTCACGGGCGGGTGGCTGACTGGCACGGTCGTCGATATTACGCAGCAGCACCCTCGTGGCAGCATTGAGGACAATGAGTACTCGCCGCGACCTCCCCGAGTCGCCGTATCTGGCCGCCGTCACCGGTGGCAAACCCGGCCGGACCCCGGTGTGGTTCATGCGGCAGGCGGGTCGTTCGCTGCCCGAATACCGGGCGCTGCGGGCCCAGACCGACATGTTGTCGGCCTGCTTCGACGCCGAGCTGGTCTGCGAGATCACCCTGCAGCCGGTGCGCCGGCACGACGTCGACGCGGCGATCTTGTTCTCCGACATCGTGGTGCCGCTGCTCGGCGCCGGCGTCGACCTGGACATCGTCGCGGGTGTCGGGCCGGTGATCGCGTCGCCGGTGCGCACCGCGGCCGACGTCGATGCGATGAAACCCCTTGACCGGCAACGGATTCAGCCGGTGTCCGACGCGGTGACGCTGCTGGTGGCCGCGCTCGGCGACGTCCCGCTGATCGGGTTCGCGGGTGCCCCCTTCACGCTGGCGTCCTATCTGATCGAGGGCGGCCCCAGCCGCCACCACGCCCGCACCAAGGCGATGATGCTGGCCGAACCGGATTGCTGGCATGCGCTGATGGAAAAGCTGACCGACATCACCGTGGGCTTCCTGCGTGCGCAGCTGGAGGCCGGGGTGGACGCGATTCAGGTGTTCGACTCGTGGGCGGGTGCGCTGTCGCTCGCCGACTACCGCACCTACGTGCAACCGCACAGCGCCCGGGTTTTCGGCGCGCTGACGGAGTACGGCGTGCCGATGACGCACTTCGGGGTCGGCACCGCCGAACTCCTGGGGGCCATGTCGACGGTGGGCGCGACGGTGGTGGGCGTGGACTGGCGAACCTCGCTCACCGATGCGGCCGCCCGGGTCACGGCGGGGACCGCGCTGCAGGGCAACCTCGATCCGGTGGTCCTGCTGGCGGGGTGGCCGGCCGTCGAACGCGCCGCCCGGGCCGTGGTCGACGACGGGCGCCGCGCCGTCGACGCGGGCGTGACCGGTCACGTCTTCAACCTCGGCCACGGCGTGCTGCCCGAGACCGACCCCGGTGTGCTGACCGATCTGGTGTCACTGGTCCACTCCCTATGAGCCCGCCTTCGTATTGCGTTGTCGGTGGTGGTATTTCGGGCCTGACGGCGGCATACCGACTGCGCGTGGCGGTGGGTGACGACGCCGCCATCACCCTGTTCGACCCCGGCGACCGGCTGGGCGGAATCTTGCGCACCGACCGGGTCGGCGGGCAGACCATGGACCTGGGTGCCGAGGCGTTCATCCTGCGGCGGCCCGAGATGCCCGCACTGCTGGCCGAGCTCGGCCTGTCGGGGCGCCAACTGGTGTCCACCGGCGCCCGGCCGTTGATCTACAGCCGGCAGACGCTGCACCCGTTGCCCACCGGGACGGTGGTCGGGATTCCGTCGTCGGCCGCCTCCGTGGCTGGGTTGGTCGACGAGGCGACCGTCGCGCGCATCGAAGCCGAACCCGGCCGACCCTTCAGCTGGCAACCCGGCAGCGACCCCGCGACCGCCGAACTCGTGGGCGAGCGGTTCGGCGAGCAGGTCGTGGCCCGGTCGGTGGATCCGCTGCTGAGCGGCGTGTACGCGGGTTCGGCGGCCACCATCGGGCTGCGGGCGGCGGCCCCCGGCGTCGCGGCCGCGCTGGACCGTGGGGCCACCAGCCTGACGGACGCGGTCCGGCAGGCGCTGCCGCCGGCGACCGGGGGACCCGTGTTCGGCGCGCTGGACGGCGGGTACCAGGTGCTGCTCGACGCACTCGTCGAGCGCGGCCGGCCGCACCGGGTTCGGGCCGCGGTGCAACGGCTCGAACCGGCCGGACCGGGGTGGTCGCTGACCGATGACACCGGCGCCCGCTGGCACGCCGACGCGGTGATCCTGGCCGTCCCGGCTCCGCGAGTGGCGCGCCTGCTGGCCGGTGTCGCCCCGAGCAGCGCCGCCGCCGCGGGCCGGATCACCAGCGCATCGTCGGTGGTGGTCGCGCTGGCGGTGCCCGCTGACACGCCGTTCCCGCAGTGTTCCGGTGTGCTCGTCGCCACCGGAGAGCCGTTGCGGAGCAAGGCGATCACGCTCTCGTCGCGCAAATGGGGTGCCCGCGGGGACACGCAGCTGCTCCGGCTGTCGTTCGGTCGCTGCGGCGACGACGTGGCCACCAGCGCCTCGGATGACGAACTGCTCGGCTGGGCGTTGAGCGACCTGGTCGACGTGTTCGACCTGGCCGTCGACCCGGTCGATGCACGCGTGCAGCGCTGGATCGAGGCCATGCCGCAGTACGGGCCCGGCCACGCCGAATTGGCGGCGGAGATCCGCGCGGGCCTGCCGCCGACGCTCGCCGTGACCGGCAGCTACCTCGACGGCATCGGCGTGCCGGCGTGCGTCGGGGCGGCCGGCCGCGCGATCGAGGCCCTCGACGTGGAAGTGGCACGATAGGTTCCATGGCCAAGCTCGACTACGACACCCTCAACGCGACGATCCGCTACCTGATGTTCTCGGTCTTCTCCGTGCGACCGGGCGAGCTCGGGGAAGAGCGCGATGCCGTCATCGATGACGCGTCGCGGTTTTTCAAGCAGCAGGAGGAGCGCGGCGTCGTGGTGCGCGGCCTCTACGACGTGGCGGGCCTGCGGGCCGACGCCGACTTCATGATCTGGACCCACGCCGAAACCATCGAGGCGCTGCAGGCCACCTACGCCGACTTCCGGCGCACCACCGCGCTGGGGCGGGCCTGCTCGCCGGTGTGGAGCAGCGTGGCGCTGCACCGGCCGGCGGAGTTCAACAAGAGCCACATCCCCGCGTTCCTGGCCGGCGAGGAGCCCGGCAACTACATCTGCGTGTATCCGTTCGTGCGGTCCTACGAGTGGTACCTCCTGCCCGACGAGGAGCGGCGCCGTATGCTCGCCGAACACGGCATGGCCGCCCGCGAGTACAAGGACGTCCGCGCCAACACGGTGCCGGCGTTCGCGCTCGGCGACTACGAATGGATCCTCGCCTTCGAGGCCCCCGAACTGCACCGCATCGTCGACTTGATGCGCGAGCTGCGCGCCACCGATGCCCGCCGGCACACCCGCGAGGAGACGCCGTTCTTCACCGGCCCGCGCGTGCCGGTCGAGCAGTTGGTGAACGCGCTGCCATGAGCCAGCCCGACGTCACCGACCCGGCCCGTTTCGAGGAGATGTACCGCGACGAGCGGACGTCGCACGGACTGCCCGCCGCGACGCCGTGGGACATCGGCGGCCCGCAGCCGGTGGTCGAGCGACTGGTCGCGCTGGGCGCGATCAAAGGCGAGGTGCTCGACCCGGGCACCGGGCCGGGCCACCACGCGATCTACTACGCCTCCAAGGGCTACGCCGCCACCGGCATCGACGGGTCGGCAACCGCGCTGGAGCGGGCTCGCGAAAACGCCCGCAGGGCAGGGGTTTCCGTCAACTTCGAGCTGGCCGACGCCACCAAGCTCGAAGGCATGGAAGGGCGGTTCGACACCGTCGTCGACTGCGCCTTCTACCACACCTTCAGCACCGATCCCGAGCTGCAGAGGTCCTATGTGCGGGCGCTGCACCGGGCCACCAAGCCCGGTGCACGGCTGTACATGTTCGAGTTCGGCGAGCATAACGTCAACGGCTTCAAGATGCTGCGGACGTTGTCCGACAAGGCTTTTCGCGATGTGCTTCCCCTCGGCGGCTGGGAGATCACCTACCTCGGCCCGACGACCTACCTGGTCAACATGAGCGTCGAGCAGATCGAGATGATGGCCGCGCGCAATCGCGAAATGGCCGATCAGATCGAGGAGCTGCTGGAGCAGTTTCGCTTGATGGAACCGTGGCTGGTCAACGGCCGGGTGCACGCCCCGTTCTGGGAAGTACACGCCACCAGGGTGGACTAGGCTCGCCGTCGGGCCTCGTTCTTCCGTGAGCCCCGCCTTCCACGACACATAAACCCTTGCGACGACACGCCGGAAACCGTCGCAGCGCTTTATGTCTCATGGATCCATGTGGCGGGCAACGGCGTCTTTCGTTCGTGGATGATGTGTTCGTCGGCAGTGAGGCCGTGCGGCAGGGCAGGCTCAGCCCGTATCAGCTGCGAATCGGATTTCGTGCGATTTATCCCGACGTGTACCTGGGGGAGCGGGCCACCAGTCCTTGCGGACCCGCTGCATCGCGGCGTGGCTGTGGTCGGGCAGACGCGCTGTGGTGGCCGGGCTTGCCGCGGCTGCGTTGCACGGCTCGGATTGGATCGACGACGATGAGCCCGTCGAACTGATCTGGGGCAACCAGCATTCGCCGCCGGGCATAGTCACCCGGAATCACCGGATTGAGCCCGACGAAATCACCATCGTCGGGGGTATTCCGGTCACCACATTGGTGAGGACGGCCTACGACATGGGCAGACAACGTCCCCGGGGCGAGGCGGTGGCGCGGCTCGACGCGCTGATGAGGGCAACCCCGTTTGACGTCGAGGAGGTCCTGCTCCTGGCTAAGCGGTACCCGCGTGCGCGGGGGCTGCGGCGGCTGCGTGCGGTGATTCCGCTTGTCGATCCCGGTGCCGCGTCGCCCGAGGAGACGTGGCTCCGTCTTCTGTTGATCGACGCCGGAATGCCGGTACCAGAAAGCCAGATTCCGGTGAACGAAGGCTGGCGCACCGTAGGTGTGCTCGACATGGGTTGGGAGCGGTACAAAGTGGCGGTCGAATACGACGGAGACCACCACCGCACCAACCGCCGGCAATACGCCCGAGACCAGTGGCGGTTACGCAAGCTCGAAGAACTTGGCTGGATCGTCATCCGGGTAATCGCGGAGGACAAGCCGCAAGACGTCGTGAGACGCGTTCGCGGTGCGCTCACCCGTCGCGGATGCCGCGAGATATAAACCCTTGCGACGCCCAGCGGCGTGTCGTCGCAACTGGTTATGTGTCGTGGCGGATAGCCCCCGCGACTAGGCCCCCTTGGGCACCAGGCGCAGCGAGATGGAGTTGATGCAGTAGCGCTGATCGGTCGGAGTCGGGTAGCCCTCGCCGGCGAAGACGTGGCCCAGGTGGCTGTGGCAGTTCGCGCACAGCACCTCGGTGCGCGTCGTGCCCATCGAGTGATCGGGCCGCAGGATCACCGCGTCGGAGTTCGCCGGGTCGAAGAACGACGGCCACCCGCAGTGCGACTCGAACTTCTCTGTGCTGCGGAATAATTCGGCCCCGCAGGCGCGACACTGGTAGACGCCTTCGGTCTTGGTGTCGGTGTACTCACCGGTGAAGGGCCGCTCGGTGCCGGCCTGGCGCAACACGTGAAACTCTTCGGGCGTGAGCTTCTGGCGCCACTCGGCATCGGTCAGCTGCAGCTTCGGATTCATGCATCCACGCTAGCGCCATCTCGGCGCGCCGTCAGCCACGCCGGATCGATGCCCTCGTCCAGCCGGTTCTCGGCCTTCGCGTCCAGATACCGGAACAACAGCACCGTGAACACCACGATGAGCAGCAGCGACCAGCCGTAGGTGATCTTCAGGTAGTGCAGCGCGCGGCCGTACCTCATCCACCGGTAGATCAGCCAGTCGTCCAGCGCCAAGAAGCCGTAGACCCCGAGCCATGCCGGCCAGTTGCGGATCAGCGAGTTGGGCAACACCACGGTCATCAGGAACGGGAACAGCATCATCGAGTAGTAGCCCTGGGCCAGCGACAGCACCAGCCACGACCACAGCAACAGCACGCCCGACGAGCTGGTGAACCAGAAGAGCGGGTCGCGGGTGCGGTAGTAGCGGTACAGCAGCCACATCGCCCCGATCGCAAGCACCGTGAACAGCAGCCGCAGGAACACGATCAGCCACGTGGGCAGGCCGAAGTACACGCCGTTGCCCTCGATCGAGCTGTTGAAGTAGTCACGCGTGCCCAGGATGTACGGCACCGTCTTGGTGACGAAGTCCATGGGATCGCTCACCAGAGGCCACGCGGCCAGGTTGACGACGACGGGCACCACGATCGCGGGGATCAGCGGCCGCCACTGGCGGTTCAGCAGCGGCAGCAACAGCAGCGGACCGAGCAACGGTTTGAGCGTCAGCGTCAGCCCGATCGCGATGCCGGCCCACCACTGACGGCTGACCCGGCCGTCCAGCAGCCAGCGCAGGAACAGCATCTCCGCCAGCAGCACGCAGCCGTTGATGTTGGTGAACACCAGAGTGCTGGTCACGCTTTCGGTGCAGAACATGGCCAGCAGCAGGGCGGGCGCGGCCACCGAGGACAGGGTGAATTTGAACATCCGCAGCAGCAGGTACCAGGCCAGCAGGATCGCCACGGTGTTGATCAGGACGAACAGATACCGCGACGGCGTGAAGGACAGATACCCGAACGGCGCCATCAGCAGCGTGCCGCCGGGCGGGTACAGGTAGTGCGGGTCGACGTAGTCGAAGTGCTCGTTGTAGATGTCCCAGCCGCGCCGGAAGTTCAGCACCGCCCGGTAGACCGGCTTGAAGTCGTCGGTGATGTTGCCGTTGAGGGTGAGGATGATGCTGCGGTGCAGCACCGACATAATCGCCAGGGGCCACAACGCCGAACGCACGATGGTCGCCGTGCTCGGCGGGCCGCTGCGGGGACGAAAGGCGGCCAGGATCCGATCGCGAGAGCCGGCTCGGCTCGATTCAGCTGCCGTCACCAGCGCACCGTACACCGGCCCGTGGCCGGAAAATCAGGCGGGACAGTACGTGTCGGTGCCGGGCAGTTTGCCGCTGTTGACGTAGCCGATCAGCGGTGGGACCGTGCAGCTCGAGTAGATGCTGGCGCCGTGTCCGATGCCCTGCCACATCACCCGCTTGCTGGCCGCGTTGGCGTTGATGACGGTGGCCGCCGTCGCCGCGACCCCGTCGGTGCCGACGATCGGGTCGTGCTGGACGCCCAGCAACAGGACGTCGACCTTCAACGATTTCGGCGGCGCCGGGGGCGAGCCGGTGGGCCAGTGCACGCATTTGACCATGTTGAGCGCCGCGACGGTGCCGAACTCGGGGTACAGCTTGGCCCATGCCACGACCAGTTCGCGCACGCGGTCGGGGGTGGGGCGATTGACGGCGTCGCTGCAAGTGTTGACGAACTGGCCGTCGGAGTCCTCGGTGGCGTCGGCGTGATTGATCAGGTTGGTCAGCTGATTGGTGTCGCCGGAGCGGGCGGCGGCCAGCGCGTTGGCCAGGCTGGTGGTGGAGTTGACGCGGCCGCCCGAGGGAAAGCCCAGCGCGACGGTGATGGCGCTCGCCAGCTGGGCCACCGACGCCCCGGCGGGCCCCTTGCCGGCGCGGGCGTCGGCCAGTAACCCGCTGACGGCGCCCTTGGGGTCTGGACCCAGCGCGCAGTTCACCGCGACGCACTGGGCGGCGAACGCGTCGAGCGCGGCCTGCTGGCCCTTGGCCTGTTGCTCGGCGGCGGCTTCGGCGCTGGCGCCCAACGCAACTGGCGAGTCGAGTATCAGCCGCGCGACCTTGTCGGGCCTGGCCGCCGCGTAGGCCAGCGCCACCTGCGCGCCGTTGCCGATCCCGACCAGCGCGACCGCCGGCACGTCCCACAGCGACCGCAGTCGCTCGATGTCCGAGGCGGCGTGGGCGTTGTCGTAGGCGGACGCGCCCGGCGCGATGGCGTCGGTGCAGTTGGTGGTGGCGTTGTTCGCGACGTCCGACAGGTTGGCGACGGGGTCGTCGCCGGTTTGGAACTGCGCCTGGTCGCGCATGATCTGCCGGTCGGAGGTGTCGCGGCAGTCGATCGGGTTCGACATGCCCATGCCGCGACGGTCGACGGCGACGATGGGGTGGGTCTGCAGCACGTCGGCACCGCCCCTCGACAGCCAGACCGGCAGCTGCGCCGAAGACGGCAGGTCGGAGCCGGTGGTGAAGACCAGCGGGCCCGCGTCGCGCGGCGTCTGGCTCGAGCGGGCGCGGACCACGCCGACGCTCACGGTGCCGGTCCCGCCGCCGTTCGGGTCCAGGTCGGCATCGTAGTTCGCGCAATCCAGCTGCACCCCGGCCGCGGGCGGCACCGCGGCGTCGCCGAACACCCGCGACGTGCAGTCGTGCCAGGGCAGATCGTTCTTGGGCGCGGCGAGCGGCGGCGGGCCGCTGGGTGGCGGTTTGGCGGTGGCCGCACCCTGGGGGCGGGCGCCGGAATTGGTGGCGAAGCGCGGGTCGGCGGCCAGGCCCGGGACGCAGCCGGCGACCACGGTGGTCGCCGCAACCAAGATCGTGGCGAACGTGATCTGCCGACTCATGTCGACCACAGTAGCTAGGCCTTGACGTAGCGGGTGTACAGGTAACCGGCGTCGTCGGTCAAAACGTGGGCACAGCGCATCCGGGTGAGCAGCTGGCTGGGGCCGGTCGCGATGCGCCGGGCCAGCCCTCCGACGATGTAGGGCGCGATCGTCAGGCAGAGCTCGTCGAGCATGTCGCGCTGGATCAACGAATCGAGCAGCATCGGCCCGCCCTCGGTCAGGATGCGGCGCATGCCGCGATCACCGAGGGTCGCCAGCATGACGGCCTCGTCGACCTCGCCCGGGTCGCTGCCGGAGCAGTCGATCACTTCGCACACGTCGGCGAGCAGCCTGCGCGCCGGGGCGGCGGCCGCCGCGCAGGTGAGGACCAGCGGCGGCACCTCGGTCTTGGTGAACACCGCCATGTCGCGGTCCAGCCGACCCGACTTGGTGACGATCGCCAGTGGCGGGACTTCGCTCTGCCTGCGGGCCTGCCGTTGCTGGCGCTGGGCGACGCTGAGCTGCGCGCCGGAATAGCCCTCGACCCGCACGGTGCCCGCGCCGACCACGATGACGTCGGCGAGCTCACGCAGCAGGTTGAAGACGAATCGGTCGCCGGGACCGCCCATCGTTCCGCTGCTGCCGCCGGAGGTGGCCCCGCCGTCCACGCTGGTGATGAAATTGGCCCGCACCCATGTCCCCTCGTGTTCGGGGTAGCCGTAGAGCCGGGGGAGCTCTCCGTCGTCGACTTCGCGTACCGATCCGAGCAGCGACAGCGGTGTCTCGGGAAGGGGCATGAGGTCGATTGCAGCACGCCGTTACAGTTTTGGCATGCACGGGTCCTCTTCGGGGCGAGTGACGCACCTGGTGGATCGGCATCCGACGGTCTCACCGGAGCGGTTGATCGCTCAATTGAGGCCGCCTCCAACGTTCGCCGACGTGAGCTTCGCGACGTATCAGCCCGATCCCGCCGAGCCGACGCAGGCCGCCGCCGTCGTGGCGTGCCGGGACTTCTGCCGGCGGGCCGTGGAACGACGCGCGGGCCGGCGAAAAATGCTGGGCCGACGGGAGGTTCTGCCGGGTGTGGGGTTGTACCTGGACGGCGGCTTCGGCGTGGGGAAAACCCACCTGCTCGCGTCGGCCTACTACGAGCTGCCCGGCGACGGGCCGGAATCGTCAAGCCCCAAGGCGTTCGCAACTTTTGGGGAGCTGACGCAGTTGGCCGGGGTGTTCGGTTTCGCCGAATGCGTGGAACTGCTGGCCGAGTACACCGCGGTGTGCATCGACGAGTTCGAGCTGGATGATCCCGGCAACACGACGCTGATCTCGCGGCTGCTCTCGTCACTGGTCGAGCGGGGGGTGTCGGTGGCGGCCACCTCCAATACGCTGCCCGAGCAGCTCGGCGAGGGCCGATTCGCCGCCCAGGACTTCCTGCGGGAGATCAACACGCTGGCAAGCATTTTCACCACCGTACGGATCGAGGGTCCCGACTATCGGCACCGCGGCTTGCCGCCGGCTCCGCAGCCGTTGTCGGACGAAGAGGTGGCCGCGCGTGCCGCCCGGGTGGACGGCGCGACGCTCGATGATTTCGACGCGTTGTGCGCGCACCTGGCCACCATGCACCCGTCGCGGTATCTGACCCTCATCGAGGGGGTGACCGCGGTGTTTCTGACGGGCGTGCACGGCATCGACGACCAGAACGTCGCGCTGCGGCTGGTGGCGCTGACCGACCGGCTCTATGACGCCGGCGTCCCGGTGGTGGCCTCGGGCGCGAAGCTGGACACCATCTTCAGCGAGGAGATGCTGGCCGGCGGGTACCGAAAGAAGTATCTGCGGGCCATGTCTCGGCTCCTGGCGCTGACGGCTGGCGTCAGCGAAGCGCGCGGGTCATGACGAAGTCGTTCTCGCGCCCGGCGCCGACCTGGAAGGTCCGGGTGCCGCTGACCGTGAAGCCGTTCTTGGCGTAGAACCGTTGTGCGCGTTGGTTTGCCTGATTGACGCCCAGCCACACCCGGCGCACGCCCCATTCGCCGGCCGTGGCCAGCGCGAGGTCCATCAGCGCGGTAGCGACCCCGCTGCCATGGTGCTCGGGTGCAACGTAGATCTTGGACAGCTCGGCTGCGTCACCGTCGCGAATTAGCATGGCGTAGCCGATGATTCGGTCGCCGTCCGCCGCGGTCAGGACCGCGCGTTGCGGATCGGACAGGTATTCGGCGAAGCGGTCGGGCGACAGGTGGGCCGCGACGAACGCTGCGATGTTCGCCGGTGCCATCGAGGCGGGGCAGGCCAACGGGAATGTGCGCGCGGCGATATCGGCAAGCTCTTGAACGTCAACGGAGTTCGTCGTTACGACGCGTGTCAGAGGTTCCACTGCGCGAGGTGGTAGCCCGTCTTCTTGTCCAGCAGCACCACGGTGGAGACGGGATCACGGTAGGCGTCCCAATACACTTCGCCGCGCACGATCGCCCCGTTCGGCGCGTTGGTGAGCACGTTGTCCAGGGCGTCGGGCGCATCGGTGGCTCGTGGCTTGTAGGCGTCGGCGAATGGGGTCACGCCGTCGAAGCTGAAGGTCGTCGCCATGATGAACGGATTGGGTACCCGGACGGCGCGGACGACCACGTCGGCACGCTCGACGGTGCTCCCCGGGAAGCCCTTGTACGTACCTTCGCGCGTGTAGCCGAATCCGGGGGGTGGGTCACAGGGTGACACGCCGGTGACGGTGACGTCGGCGACGTAGGTGCCGGCGTCCACCCGCAGCGTGTCGCCGATGTGGCCGATCGGGGCGTCACCGGCCCAGGCGCGGGGGGCGGAGAGCCCGGCGACGGCGGTGCCGCTTGCCGCGGCGACGAGGAACGCGGACAGGACGACCAGCCAGCGGTGCATCTTCGCCTCCTAGGCACCCTTGGAAGGGACCATCGAATGATCGCACACGCGGTGAGGCGGCGGGGAGGGGTCGGACCGCACCGATCATCCGTCCGATCGGTCGGTCTTGCCGCCGCCGAGCGATTCGAGCGCCTTGATCAAATCGGCCTCCACGCGGGCCTTGTCGACACCGCATCGGCGCAGTGGCCCTGCGTCGGGGGAGGCTTCCTCCAACTCGAGCAGGGCCAGCAGCAGATGCTCCGTCCCAATGTAGTTGTGGCCCAACCGAAGTGCTTCGCGGAAGGTCAGCTCCAGGGCTTTGCGCGCCGGTCCGCTGAACGGGATGAGGTCGGGGGTTCCGCTGCTGGGCGGGGGCAGGTTGACCGCGGCGCGCAGCGCTTCGGTGTCGACCTTTTGCAGGTGCAGCAACACCGTGGCCAGGGCGGCCGGATCATCGAGCAGACCGAGGAGCAGGTGCTCGGGGGTGATCTCGTTGTTGGCCGCCTCGTGCGCGGCGTTCTGGGCCGCCACCACGGCGCCGCGCGCCCGCGGGGTGAAGCGGCCGAAGCCCTGTTCGGGGTCCAGGGTGGCGGCCTCGGCGCGTGGGACGAACCGCTTCTGGGCCGCCTGCTTGGTGACGCCCATGCTCTTGCCGATGTCGGTCCACGACGCCCCGGATCGGCGGGCCTGATCGACGAAGTGCCCGATGAGGTGGTCGGCGACCTCGCCCAGGTGCTCCGCGGCCAACACGGCGTCGGCCAGTTGATCCAGCGCGTCGGTGTGAACCGATTTGATGGCGTCGATCAGCTCGTCAAGGCGGACGGGGTAAGCGATGCGGGTCGGGCCGGACATGTCGTCAACGATAGGTTGACGCCAACAGGGCTGTCAACCCGAGGTTGACGATTGTTAAAAATTGTTTCGCCGGCGGCAAACCGCCTGCGGGTCTGGGACGATTTCGAATTTATGAAGCTTGTTCTGACGATTTCGAGTGTTGCGGCCGTGATTGGCTTGGCCGTTCCCGCGCACGCCGATGACACCGACGACGCCTTCCTCGCGTCGCTGAATTCGGCCGGTTTCACCTATAACGACCCGGCGCAGGTTATCCAGGCCGCCCACTACGTGTGCTCGGCGGCCGGCAGCGGCACGGCGATGGCGGATATCGCGAAGGCGATGACATCGAAGGCGGCCGCACTGACCGAGGAGAAGGCGGAGAAATTCACCGCGATCGCGGCCAGCGCCTATTGTCCGGACGCGATCTCGTCGTCCACCCCGACGACCACGACCGCCAGCTCCTGAGCGCACGATTCGCTCTACGAGATGCGGGCCGGCCGCAGCTCTGGAACGATCTGTGAGCCGTGAGGCTATTTCTGATTCTGCTCGGGCTTGCGGCCGCGATCGGCCTGGCCGGTCCCGCGCGCGCCGATGGCAGCGACGACGCCTTCCTCGCCACGGTGCACGCTGCCGGCCTCACCTATTCGGATCCCGAGCAGGCGGTTACCTCCGGCAGGTCGGTGTGCAAGTTGGTGAGCGAAGGCGCGAACCTGGCGGACGTCGTCCGGATGATTCAAATGCTCAATCGCGGGCTTCAGGGCGACGACGCCACCCGGTTCGCCGCGATCGCCGCCAACTCCTATTGCCCCCAGGCGCTCTCGGCGCCCACCGCCGCCTCCTAGGGGTGGGCCCGGCGGTGAATGTGATGCGCTTTTTACATATCCGCCCGCCAACGGCGAGTGAACGAAACCTGTAATCAACAATTCGCCCATACCATTTCGGCGACGGATCGCGGCCGTAGTCGAAAGGAAGCAGGGGTTTGGACTTCCTTCAGCAGCAGTTAGTCGAACCCCTTAGCAACATCCTCAATACGCACGTCTTGATCTATTTGCTGATCGGTGGCGGCATCTATTTCACGGTGCGCACCCGGTTCGTTCAAATCCGCTACTTCGGCCGCATGATTCGCCAGCTCCGTCGAGCGCATCACCACGACGGCGGTATCTCGTCCTTCCAGGCGTTCTGCGTCGGTCTCGCCTCGCGCGTGGGTACCGGAAACATCGCCGGTGTCGCAATCGCGCTGACCGTCGGCGGGCCCGGTGCCGTCTTCTGGATGTGGGTGGTCGCGGCGGTCGGCATGGCCACGGCGGTGATCGAGGCCACCCTGGCCCAGATCTTCAAAGTCCGCTCGGGCGACGGCGCATTCCGCGGCGGTCCCGCGTTCTACATCCAACGCGGGCTGCGGTCACGCGCGGGCGGCGTCGCGTTCGCCATGCTGTTGGTGCTCACCTTCTCCACCGCGTTCAACATGGTGGAGACCAACGCGATCAGCGGTGTCCTGCAATCGTCACACGGCATCGGGGTCGGTTGGACGACAGCCATTTTGGCGGTGCTGGCAGCGCCCGTGCTCTTCGGTGGTGTGCGGCGGGTCGCCCAGTTCGCCGGATCGGTCCTTCCGGTGGTGGCGGTGCTCTACACCGTGCTCGCGCTGGGCATCGTGGCGGTCAACATCACCGAACTGCCGACGGTGATCAAGGAGATCATCGGTGGTGCATTCGGAATCCGGGAAATGGCAGGCGGTTTCGCGGGTGGCGTGCTCGCCGCGATGTTCACCGGGGTCAAGCGCGGCCTGTTCGCCTGCGAGGCAGGGATGGGCAGTTCGCCCAATATCGCCGGTGCCGCAACCGTGGCACATCCGGTGGAGCAGGGGCTGATTCAGTCGCTCGCCGTGTTCGTCGACACGATGGTGATCTGCACGGCAACGGCATTCATCGTGCTGCTCTCGGGTCCCGAAACCTACAACCCGGCCCGCCTGGGAGCGATTGCCGGTGCGAGCCTGACGGAGTCGGCGGTCGCCGCCGATCTCGGATCGTGGACCACGGTGTTGATGACCGCGGTGGTGTTCGTCTTCGCGTTCGCCTCGGTGCTGAGCAATTACGTGGTGGCCGAGGCCAATCTGTTCTATCTGGGTGGCCGGCGCCTGGCGGCCAACGTGCTGAAGGTGGTCACGCTGCTGTCCATCGTCTTCGGGGCCCTGGCCAAGCTCACGTTGGTGTGGGCGCTTGCCGATCTGACGATGGCGGTGATGGCCATCGCGAACCTGCTCACCATCTGCCTGCTGGGGAAGTGGGCGTTCGCCGCGCTCAAGGATTACCACCGGCAGTTCAGGCAAGGCGTCATACCGGTTTTCATCGCCAGCCAGGCTGGCCTGCCCGGCGTCCTCGACGGCGACATCTGGGAAGCCGCGGAGCGCCGACAGGTCGGAGCGCTGCCCGAATCGTTGATGCTGCGCCGCCCCGCGCTCCGCTTCTCCCGCGCGCCCGCCGCGTAGCCGCGGGGCCGGGGAGAGTTCACCCGCCGTTTGCCCGGCGAGGTGCTATTCCTCAACAGGTCTGCGACAATCGCTGCGTTATGCGATTTCTACTGGTGCTGACGAGCGTCGCCGCAATCGGCCTGGCCGCTCCCGCGTATGCCGACATCGACAACGATCAGGACTTCCTCAAGGACCTGCGAGACGCCGGTCTCACCTACCAGGACGGCGGCAACGCGGTCACCATCGCCAAGTCGGTGTGTGAACTGCTCGATGACGGTCAGTCGTCGGCCGAGATCGTGACGCAACTCCGCAACCAGAATCCGGCTTTTCAGGGTGCCAGCGCCGCCAAGTTCACGTACCTGGCTTCTGCCCATTACTGCCCGAAGTACATCACCGGCGAGGATCGTGGCCCCAAGCCCGAGGGGCAACCCGGCAACTGAGCGTCGGCGTCCAGACCGCGCCCGTCCAGACCGCGCCCGTCGACCGCCGTTGCGTTGCGCAATACCCTGATTGCTGTGGGCCCCAACCCCGGACCACTGACCTGGAGCGCCGTGGTTCAGACATGGCGGCTGGACCTTGCCTCCGCGACCGCAATCGTGTTGCTTGCCGGCGGCTACGCGTGGTGCTACCGACGGGCGCGAAAGGCGGAGCAGTCAGTCGGGCCCGCTCAGGCTTGGTGCCTCGCGGCGGGCGCGGTTGTGTGGCTGCTGGCGACCGCAAGCGTGATTGGGGCGTACGCGTACATCCTGTTCTGGGTGCGCGCGCTACAGGTGGTGCTGCTGCTATACGTCGTGCCCTTGTTCATCGCGCAGGGCAAGCCGGTCACGGCTTTGCGCGCTGCGCTGGGCCCCGGGGGCCGTAACCGTATCGATCGTCTGTTGGCGACGCGATTCGCCCGGATGGTCGCCCACCCCGCAACCACGTCGGTCGCGATGCTGGCCACGCCGTGGCTGCTTTACCTGACGTCCTGGTACACCGCGGCTCTGGAAAGCGAATGGGTGGGCGCGCCTACTCGAATCATGTTGGTGACCATCGGGTTTGGATACTTCTATGCGCGGCTGCAAGAAGACCCGGTTCCGCGTAGGTATCCCCCGTTGATCTCGTTGTTGATCACCGTCGCTGAGGCGCTCGGCGACGGTGTCTTGGGGTTGGTCATCTGGCAGGGCGCATTGATCGGCGCCGTGTATTACGCGGGGCTGCATCGGTCTTGGGGGCCGGATCAGCGGCTCGATCAGACGATCGGCGCGGGTGTCCTGTGGATCCTCGGTGACTTGGTCGGGTGGCCGTTCGTACTGCTTCTGATGCGCGCGTTGTCACGCGACGAGAAGGCGCACGCGGCGCGGGTCGACACCGAGTTGGACAAGGCGGAAAGCACCGAGGACAAAAGCGTCGCACCGTCGGGGCTGTGGTGGGAGAACGATCCACAGCTGCGGGAACGATTCCGGCGGGGCTGAACGCGCGCTTTAGGCTGCCCGCGCCGTCCAGGTGAAGTTGTGCATCTCGGGGATCTTCGGCGCCAGGGCGGCGGCAACTTGACCGCCGATCCGATCGGCCGCGGCCAGGGGAGTCTCGGGAGAGAGGAAGCCCTCCACCTCGACACGCAGTGTCCGGCCGGTCCAGCGGGCCCGGGCGTGCGCGTGCGTGACGCCGGGCACCGTGGCGGCGACCGCCTCGGCCGTCGTGATGATCTCGGGATCCACGCCATCGAGCAGGCGGTGAGCGATGTCGGCGGTAACCTCCCAGCCGACGTGGCAGATGAAGCCGGTGACGACGATCCCGGCGATCGCGTCGGCCCAGGTCCAGCCGAGTGCCACCCCGATCAGCCCCAGCATCGCCCCGGCCGACGACAACGCGTCCAGCCAGGAGTGCTTGGCGTCGGCCACCATCGTCGCCGAGCGAATCCGCTTGCCCACCACCAACTTGTAGCGGGCCACCAGCTGATTGCCCGCGATCCCCACGATGGCCGCGGCAATGCCCCAGCCCACGTATTCGGTACCGCCGTGCCGGAGCAGCTTGTTGATGCTCTCGTAGGCGGCGACGGCGGCGCTGCCCCAAATCACCAGGGCCACACCGATTCCGGCGAGGTCTTCGGCGCGTTCGTAGCCGTAGGGGTAGCGCTCGGTGGGAAGCTTGCGAGACGCCCGAAAGCCGACGAATACCAGGACGCTGGTGGAGACGTCCGACAGGTTGTGCAACGCGTCGCCGAGCAATGCCACCGAGCCGGACAGCAGTGCGATGGCCAACTCGACGAGCCCGGTCAGCGCCAGGCCGACGGCGCTGACGGCGACAGCCCGGTTGGCCTGCCGGCGCTCGGCCGCATCGTCGGTGAGGGTGTCGAGGGGAAAACTTGCCGCGGGGTCGCGGACGCCGTTGACGAGGTGCATAGGGCAAGCATGCCCGATCGAGGGCCGGCGCCGCACCCGAGCCGACGCCCTGTAATCACTTGCCTTGATCGAGGCGGGAGGTCTGTTCCTTAGGTGAGCGATTGCGCCTGGGCAGCAGCATGAGCATCACCGGGAACCGCAGCAGCGCGTCGCGGTGCGAGATTTCGAGGAACACGGTCTCTATCTCGAGGTTGCGTATCGGTTGCCGTTCCATCATCAACCGCGTCCGCAGATAGTGCGGGGTCCTCAGCCACTCCACCAAATTCATGCCCGTGACTGTACTCCTCTTACGAAAGTCATTGCAGCGCATGATCATTGGTCGGTGACGTTTCCGGTGCATTGAGCGGCGCATCGCGAGTGCGGGCAGGGGCGTACTTGCCATTGTCCAGTCTTCCGCCACGGCCGATTGCCAGGAATTCCCTAGGTCTTATCCACCGGTGGACGACTAAAATTCATAGCGTGAACGCGCAGGCCGAAGGCTAGCGACAATCGCCTTGGTGGACCCCCATTCACCGGAATCGCGATGAGGAAGTCGGCAGCGATATTTGTGGCCGTTGGGGCATTAATGCTCAGCGGGGCCACCGCTCACGCTGACAAGCCCTCGCCGGGTCCCACGCCGCCGCCCGGCACGCCCAAATGCCTGACGTTCGATGGCCCCCAGCTGAACTGGCTGCCCTGCGGGTGGACCACCGATGGGCGGCGATGGACTCCGCCGCCACCACCACCGCCCGCACCCTGACAACGGGCAGCTAATCCGATTATTCAGCTTCCCATAAGCTGAATTTTCCCTGCGCTTCCTATTCTTCGTATTCCTCCCGCATTGGAGCCGGTCCGGACGGCCTCGTCGCCGGCGTGAGAAAGGAAGTGGATCGATGCCGCTACCTCGTTGGCTTGCGCGACTGGTCGTCCCCGTCGTGGCAGTCGCGGCCTTGTTCGCGAGCGCCGCGATCGCCGTGGCGGATCCCGCCGACGACGCCTACCTCGCGCAACTGCGCGCCGCGGGATTTAGTTGGCCGCCGGACCACGACGCCGCGCTGACGGGGATGGGGCGCCTCATCTGTGACGACATCGGGTGGGGTTGGACCTACGAGCAGATCGCGCAGAATGTGCACGCCGACCTGGATCCGAGGAACGTGACGCTGGGAGACGTCGAGTCCATGGTGAGCATCGCGCATGCGACCTATTGTCCGCTTCAGCGGTGCTGGGCCGCGCACTGCTGATGGCTTCCCCGGCCGGGCTGTGGCCCGGCGGATAAACCCCGAACTCTCTCTCCGAGAAGTAGGTTCACACGGCGCGCCGCCGGCGCCGAAATTCAACTCGCTTAAGGGGCTGGTTCGGGATACCGCCGTCGTCGATGGGCTGGAGTTTCCTTAAGGAATTACGGCTGAGTTCTTACGACATTTCAAATACATAACGTTTGCTGCTGGTGTAGCGTCCCGATCAATTTCATAGGGACGTGGCAGAAAGACCGAGCAATGAAAGCAGCAATCGCGGCAGCGACGGCAGCCGTTTTTGCTTTGGGTCTGCCCGTTGCCGCGCCGGCTCACGCGGAGACGACTGCGACCGTCAAAGCGCAGTCCAACCGCATGAACGGCCCCAACTTGAAGGCGGGTCAAGACGGCGTTTACAACGCCGGCCAGGTCCTCACTCTCGTGTGCCATGCGGCGGGCGACCCGGTGCAGGGATTCTTCAGCTACCAGATTGCCAATGGGGGTTGGGACAGCCTCTGGTACAAGACAACTGACGGCCATTACGTCGCCGATGTCGATATCGACACGCGCACACTGGACGCCCTCGGCCCGGACTGCAGTGGCGGGGGAGCGGCCGCGTCAGCGACCGGTGAAGACAAGGCAGCCCATGCGCTGGCGTGGGCTCGCGACCAAATGGCGGCCGACCCCAATAGCACGGTTCAATGCGAGGCATTCGTCGAGCAGGCGTATAACCACGCGTTCAGATATCCGTCGGCGATGGACGCTTTCAACGACTTCAACCGTAAAGGGCAGATCCACACCAACCGCGACAATATTCCCGAGGGGGCGCTCGTTTTCACGAGCAATCCGGGATTCGATCACGGCACGGGCCACGTCATGCTCAGCGAGGGCAACGGCCAGTTCCTGACCGCCAACTACTTCACTGCGCCGCACATTCGGGAGATAAGGCCAAGCCCCAACGATTCGCAAAACATCTTCCTCGGTTGGGCCTACGCCCCGTAGTCGCCGCGGCCGAGGAACACGGCATCTGGACTCCGTCCGCGCCCAAGACCAGTTCCGGGGGACACTGCGGCCTGTGGTACTTACGACCACATGAACAATCCTTCGCCGGGCCCTGGCTGGTGGCTGGCCTCTGACGGCAAGTGGTATCCGCAGCAGTGGGAATACACGTGGGACTACCGGGAGGGGGATACCGCCATGGACGAGATGAAGCTCAGGGCCGACGAGCTGGGGCGGCTGGGGTGGGAAATGGTCGGACTCGACGCCGACCACCGCGGAGCCTTCTCCGTCGCGTGCTTCTTCAAGCGGCCGATCGCACCTTAAGCCCGACGCCCTCGGTCGATTCGGACCTCCACGAGTGAGGCTCTGCCGGCACAAGTGGGTAAACAACCCAGTAACGCGCCGGGACGCGTCGGTTGTGCGATCAGTTCACTAGTCGGAAGGCGGCAGCAAATGGTTCGTCAAGAGGGCGGCAGGTGGGACGTCGGCATCAAAGACGACGCGGTTTACGTTCAGCGCGTCTCGGAGGGCGACGAGCGATTATTCGACGACTCGCTGGACTCCGATGAGGCCCGCAAACTCGCTGAGCTCTTGACGAAATTCGCCGACAAGCTCGACCGCTCCGACAAGTCCGACGATTCCGATGAGGACAAGGACTCGAAGGGCAAGGACTCGAAGGACAAGGAGTCGAAGAAGTCGAAGAAGTCGAAAGACTCCGATGATGACGACGACGACGAAGACGACCACGATGATGATGACGACGACGAAGACGACCACGATGATGATGACGACGACGAGTCCGATGACGACGAAGAGTCCGAAGACTCCGAGAAGTCCTCGGATTAGGTGCCGCTAGACGCTGTGGTCACCGGCGGTCAGCGCTTCCCAATTTCCTTAGCTGCACAAGCCATCGCGCGTGCCGTGGGCGCCCCTAGAGCCATGGGAGGATCGCCGTGATGACCACGGTAGCCGCGGGATCGCCAGTTTCACTGACACTGACGGGTCGAGCATGCCGCTGAAACGTGTCGACGAATTGGAGCCCGGGGACAAGATCCGGATGAAGATCGGGCATGCCACCGTCGTCGCGACCGAGCCGCTCGACGACGGCCGCACCCTGCTCACCTTTGCCTACGGGACCAAAGCCCCGGCTGACAACGATCTCACGGTGGATGTCCTGAACCCTGACGAGTGGGGTTGGTAAGGCGCGATCAACCGGGGGTGCCGAGGCAATCGGCCAAAAGGCTTGTCGCCGATAGCCCTGGGTACGACCATTGGGGAAATGGTCACGGACTCAGAGGAGAAACGATGACCTCGGACCGCTTGAAAATGTTCGTCGGTTTATGCGCGGCGTCGCTCCCGATCGCGCTGTCACTTTCTCCGACTGCCTTCGCCGACAACCCATCCTGGAACGGCCAGTACGCGATCACGTTCATGGTTGGGCCCAAGGCCGGGACCAGCATGGCGGTGGGCGACCCTGAGGGGCAGCACACCGAGACCTACGGTCTCCGCTCGAACTGCACCAACGGAAAATGCGTCGCCACAATCGTCAGCGGCCCGCCGCCAAGCAACCCAACGGTTCCGCAGCCGGTTCAGTTCACGTGGGATGGAACGGCCTGGTCGCAGACCACCGATTTTCAGTGGGACTGCATGATGCCCGACACGACCATCCAATGGAATCCGGCGCGCGCCACTGTGCGCTACACGCCGCAACCCGACGGATCGCTTAACGGGACCATGCACACCGACATCTTGAGTGGGGCGTGCCAAGGCACCATCGACATGGACATGAAGGCTGAGCGCGTGTGAAGGGCGAACTCGGCCACACGCCTTGCTGCACAATGTATGTCAGAAAGATGAGCAGCGATTTCCGGGGGCCGCTAATGCGGCCGGTTGGCCATGAAGCACTGCACCCGTTTAACGGCGTCGGCCGGCGCGACCCCCATTTCCACTAATCTCGCCTCTACCTGGTTAGAGGGCACTCCACCATCGATATCCGTCGCTATGACATGAATGCTGGGAAACCAATCTTCTGCGTTTACCCCCGGCGGCGGGGGCTTCGCATCGCCTCCCACGCATTGAACGTAACCATTGACCCCGGTGTCAGCGTGAGCCGGCGACGCCCCCATCGGCACGGCGATGGTTATGCCGACCGCCGCGGCGACATAGACGAAACGCATGCTGCATTATCGCCGCGTCCGCGCGTTCGCGGAAGACCCGAATTGAGATACCAGCCGCCGACCACCACTGTGGCTTAGCGGCGGTACGCAGACGCACGCGCCAGTCGCGAAGCCCACTCGCCGCGATGGGACCATAGGCGGATGACCACCCAAACCTGCATGGGTTGTGGCCTGCAAACCCGCTACTCGTATGGGCGCACCTGCATGGGTTGCGGCCTGGAAACCCGTTACTCGTACCCTCGGCGTCCGGATCGGCACTCGCGGGCCGCGGAGGCGCTCGCGCTGCTGCGAAGAATCATCGTTCTAAGCGGTCGGCATCCCACGGCCGCGCTAGCGCTGACGGTGCCGAGCGTGATCATCGGCTTGGCCGCGGTCGCCGCGTACCCGTTCGTGTTCGTGCCATTGCTGGTTCTACTCAGCGTGGCTTTGGTGGTCTCAGCCCGCCGCGAGGAAATCCGCAACCAGTCGAAGTGACACCGGCACCCGGTGAGGGGCCGAAGCTTCTGACCGTGAGGCGCTTGGTCAGCAGCCGACCGGGCCGCCGCCCGCAGGGCAGGTGGGGATGTTGATGGGTATGCAGCTCACCGAAGTCGTCGAGACGGCGAACGCGAGCAGTAACGCCAACAAGACTTTCTTCCCCCTGATCATGAGCTGAAAGCCTACGCCACACCGGAATTCCCGTGGGCGGTTTCCGCAGAAACGGCAGACAAACGGCAACGACGACGTGCTACGCGACCTGAATGAAGTCTCGGCGCGTGACGTTTAGGCGAGCCGTAGGCATTCAGAACGCAAGCGTCAGCCGCCACCGCGTTTGCACGGTAGCGGCCTCGACGATTAGTGACTGCTTCAGTGCGCTTGCGCGGCTTGCAGTTTCCGGGTCAACACCGGCGGCTGATTGGGCGGTGCGGCGGGCCGATGGGGGTTCGTGCGCGCCGGCGCGGCACTGACGACGATTTTCCCGCCCGTGCACGTAACGAGCTTGCCGCCGACGATCACGCCCTGGCCCTCGTCGATCGGGATGTCGTAACCGTCAGGGTCGGTGTAGTGGCATCCGCCGCTCGGGCCCGTGGGCCCGTTGGGCTCGGCGTAGGCGGTGGCAGGAGCCAACGCGACGATCCCCAGCGCGCCAAACAGGGCGGCGGCGTAGTGGAAGCGAGTCGGTTTGCGGGTGGTGTTCTTCATGGTGATCTCCGTTAGGTCGTCACAGCCCGTCCTTCGGGCTGCATTCATAGACCAGGAGCAACCGCAAGAACCGAAAGGGACACTTTCCCGGAAGAATTGCGAGGGCTGGCCACACCGAGGGCTTAAGAAGCGACCGAAACGTCCCAAATGGAGAGGGGGGCCGATCAATTACTCAGGCGCAGCGTTAGGACGATTTGGTTCCACTGACTCGGACAACTCTCGTCGGTGCCTGCAGTCCCGTCAGTCCACGTCGCGCACCGACATCGGTAGCCTCGGAACCGTCTTTGACGTGCGAAAACTCGCGGCACCGTCGAACACACCAACACCGCTGGCCTGCGCAACCGCCGACCACACCATGTGGGACTACTGCCACTCACACGGTTAGCGGCGAAACGCCGCTACACCGGACCTCCAGGCAGGCCCCAAGCCTCTTCGATCCGGAGAACCTGACGCCGCAGAAACTCCGGTATCTCGCCATGGCGTTGCTCAAGCGGCTGCTGCAAGAGGTGGTCTAGGCGGTTGACCGCGAACGCTGAACGCTCAAGGACATCCCTGAACCGCTCCAACGCATCGTAGTGCGCCAGATCAATTTCAGGCGGAATAGGGTCAGGCGGCTCACCATTGTCGGCGAGGTACTGCTTGCGGTTGAGATATCCCGTTTCGGCGGCTCGCAATTGACGGATTTCTCGGCGCCACTGTTTGATCAGTTCGGTGCGGGAATCCCGCTTGAAGCGCAGTTTCTCTATCTGCCATCGGACCCAGGGTGTGAGGAGGCCACCCACAAATCCGATGCCGGCGCCTATTGCGCCGCCGATGAGTTCCGACGCCATCGCAGACCAGCCTAGAGGTCTTTTCGGGTGATCAGAAGCGTGTGCGTACGTCTTGCCGCGGTTGAAAATACTTTTCTTCAAGCCGCTTGCGCACTTCGGCGCGTTTCCGTCTGTTGCGCCAGGTCTGCACCGGAGAAAGGTGCTGCTGCCCGGCTTTGACCAGTTTGAAGACATCCTCGTTTAGCCCGCGGACGAAAGACATCATGTCGGTGAGTTTCTGACGCATGTTGTCGGGGGTCGGTTCCATTTCACCGACGCCCTTCAACGCTTTTTCCACGCCCGTGAAGTTGTTGAACGCCTCGCCCATCGCCTCGTAGCAATCGGCGTCCACGATGGTGAGCCTGCCGACGTTGAAGGCGTGACCGACGCCCAGCACCGCACGGTTCGCCTGGGTGGCTACGTCGTCAAGTTCGGCGTCGGAAATTTCACGGTACGGTTTGCCCTCGCGTTGTTTGGCGAGTTCTTCGAACACGTCCCTCATCGTCTGGATGCGCAGCGTGAGTTCGTAGGTAGCTTCGAGGATGTTGGCGATCGCCTCACGCTGTGGAGTCCGGTAGGCGTCGTTCGTCCGCCTACGTTCGCGAACCCACGTCAAGAGGTAGGTGGCCCCGCTGCCGACCAGGCCGCCACCGATTACGCTCCAAATCCCCCACACGAAGCGGAAGCATAGGCGCGGTCGCAGGGGTTGACCCTCCGATTGCGCTCAAACGCAATCCGCGGGCCCCCTGCCCGACAAGACGGCAGCCGAGTCACGCTCCTTTCACGGCGCCCGAACGATTAGCCAGACGCCATGAGTGACTGAGTTACGTCATCCATGCGCTGACTCAGAGCGCCTTCACAATCGACTGCCAGATCGAATGGTTTCCGTAAGATCGGAGCGTGGGTAAGTACGCAATTCTTTTTGTCGGCTCAACCGGCTTGGCGATGCTCGTAGTCGGCATCGTGGGTCAGTTTATGCACGAAGCGAGCGCAACGAACATCACGCTCATCGTCGTCGGTGCCGGCGCCGTCGTCATCGCGCCTCTATTGCCAAGGCTTAGAGAATTCACGTTCGGTGCGACTGGCGCTGCAGCGAAATTCCTTGACGCCGAAGACGACATCGAGAAGGGCAACCTTCTCGAAGCAGATAAGGCAGTCAACGCTGTTAACGCTGTTATCGCCGCGCCACCCATGCAAGCCACTGCGACCATGAATGCCCCACAAGTGGAGCTGTCAGGGACCGTGATACCACCAAATGTCTCGATGACTCCGGATGCGATGGCCGCACTCGCACGCCTTGGTTCAGACGACCGCGTGGCTGTTGAGTCTGCGATGGCGACACTTAACGGCAACGATCCCCGCGCAATAGAGCCGGGGTCAGGCGGCCGCTCCTACTTCGTCCGCCGGGTCGCTCCGCAACTGCGGCTGTACTACCGGCTGATGGACAAGAGACGCCCAAACGGTCCAGACCAATGGGTCGTCGTCAACATCCAAGCTCAGTAAGGACGGCCCGTTGCGGTGTGGTTGAGTTCGCGGCGGGCGCGCTTCTCCACAAGAAGCGGTACGAAATCGCGGATCCGGCTTGCTTCGAACCGGGCGCGCTGCTGGCGGATCAGGGTGTTGACGGTCGTCGGGGAAACATGGGGAAACTCGTCGATCAGTCGTCGTTCGACATCGGATAGCAGCATCTCTTCGCCCATTTGAACAATGTCCCCCACGAGAACGCGGTTGCCAATGCGTGATTTCGTTGAACGGCTAGGTCTTGGTTTCTCCCCCCGTGACGCGGTTTTTCCTCCTGGGCACGCCCCCAGTTGAGCTTGGGATACTGGCGCGGTGTTCGACGTCGACATCTGGGGGACCGTCGCCGCGTGGGCGAGTGCGATCGGAACAGGCACTGCGGCCATCGCCGCTGCGAGTTACTACATCCTCAGTACCCGGAACCAGAAACGCGCCCAAGCACGGCAAGTCCACGTAAATGTAAAGTTTCCTGAGCGCGGCAAGGTCCGTCCGTATCACTTCGTGCTCTACAACGACTCTGAGGACCAGATCAGCGGCTTTGGTATTGGCCGTTACAAAGAGCGCCGGTTGATCCCATCGCTATTCAATTACCGTGTTCCGTTTCTGCTGATGCGGGACGACAAGGTGATTCAAACCGGCATGGCCGACATGTTGCGCCACCCGAAGAGTGAGCTAATCGGCTTCGACGGCCGCCAGGGCGATTTTCGCTTGATTGTTGAAGGTGCTTCGAGGGTGTTGCCGCCCGGAGAGTCGGTGGTGCTTAAGCAAGGTCCCAATGCCCGCTTCCGCTGGAGCACCGTCTATTGGATCGGTTTCCTCGACGCGAATGGAAACCGCTGGGAGCGTGAGGTCACGAACAGCGTCACGACTTATGGGCGTCTTCGAAAAGGGAAACCGGTCTTCTTTGCCCGAAGCCGGCCGGCACAGACACTTGGGGCGAACCGGCGGCCGGGGCGGCTTAGGCATTTCTGGGACGTCACCCGGTGGGTCTGGCGCAACCGCGGGTTGGAGACATATAGCCAGCGGGAGCCGCTCGATAACGTGGCGGTTCCGCCGCCCCACACTCCCACCGGCATCCGTTCCAAGGCAGTCAGGCTCAGGCTGAAATGGTTGGCCTGGCGTCGCGATCGGGACTTGGTATATGGGCGAGTTACTGCTGATGTTTATCGCCTGCCGCTATAAATAGCGCCGCGGCCGAAGAAGGTTGACGGCCGTGTCGACGCCCGGCGATTCTCTCGGACGTCGGGCGTCGTCGGAGCGGCGCCCACCGAATTTCGCTGCCACGGCGGTCGATGGCGCCGGGCCGCCGAGCTGGCCGACGCTACCCGCGCAGCTCTTGGAATCCCTCCGCGTTACCAGAACTAGCGAATCCCCCTGTGGCAAAATATTTCGGCGATCAGGATGGGCTGTGCTGCAACGGTTTCCGCGCGATGAAGCGAACGCTGCCACGGCAAAACTTTCGTGGAGGTGTTCGGCGGCGTCGATGAGCAGGCCGGCTGGTGCGGTCGTCGTCATCCGGCCGCTGGGGCAGTTTCCCCCTTTAGTGCTGGTCGACGACCTCGATAAATGCCTTCACTCGATCGAGTGCGAGCGACGCCGATTGTTCAACCATCTCGCGCGCGTTCATTTGATGCCCCGTACCCACGACTCGGAATTGAGTCCGACTCGCGTGGCCCACTCCACCGCTAAAGATCGAGCGCTGCAACCATGAGTGCCTAAACGGGTTTCGCGCACGGTGCAAGTCTCGGTAACGCGGATCGCCGAGTGTGTCTTTTACCCAATTGAGGAACGTCGGCGGCAACGACGCCCTGAGTGATTTTGCGTCGCGCGGTCGGTTTCCTGCGGGCTGCCGCCGGGTGCATCTCATCAGAGCAGACCAGCGCGTCCGCTCTTGCTTCAGGCGATTGGATTTCGGGTCGAAGTCGCGCAAGGCTCAGCTCGTGCGGACCTGTGTTGCCGCAAAACAGACGGCCGATGGTCGCCGCACAAAGGTCGATGGCCGTGATGGCGTTCCCGGTTGCCCAGCGGACGTGTGCGATGTCGACCAAATCGGGGTGGGTACCGGTGGGCGGAACGTGGGCGTCTCCGCCGGGGTGGCCGGCGTCGAGCTTTTCGAGATAATCCGACACCTCCGCCGTCCAGACGGCCCATGCGAAGCTGTTCGGCAGCGTCGTGCCAGGGCCGTGGCGCTTATTGAACCGTTGCTCGACTGCTTGCGGGCCGGTGGGCCACAGCTGCGGAGCCATAGTCATGCGTTCCCTCCCTCCTGTGGGTGCCGCGCTTTCACACGGGAGTCCACGGGGAGTCCACGAACTTTGATCTTGACCGTAAAAACCGCGGTTGATCTGCAAAAACTCTGGTGCGCGATACTGGGATTGAACCAGTGACCTCTTCCGTGTCAGGGAAGCGCTCTCCCGCTGAGCTAATCGCGCCGGGGTCAAAAGCTGGAGGTGGAGACGGGAATCGAACCCGTGTGCACGGCTTTGCAGGCCGTTGCCTCACCACTCGGCCACTCCACCGCTGGATTGATGCCACTTGCACCTTCGAGCGGATGACGGGATTCGAACCCGCGACCCTCACCTTGGCAAGGTGATGCGCTACCAACTGCGCTACATCCGCGCGCCTCGGACGACATCGTCGCCCGGTGCGAAGCACGACGATAGTCGACGTGAGCGGGCACATACAAATTTCTCGGTACGGACCGCGTCCAGGCTATCGCGGCGTACCGATGACGCGCAGGCGGCCGGTACTGTCGAGACCGGGCTCGTGCTAATCTTCGACGTCGTTCGCCTCTTGGCGCCGGTCCCGTGGCTCAGTGGGAGAGCGTCCGCTTCACACGCGGAAGGTCGCTGGTTCGATCCCAGCCGGGACCACAAGTAAAGACGCAGGCACCACGGCGCGAGTGCTGCTCAACCCCGCAGCTGAAACACCTCGGTGAGCGGACGGCGCGGCGTCGGTCTGCGCGGTTCGGCCGCCGCGGGCGCCACACCCACGCGGACCAGGACCTGCGGCCGCCTGCCCTCTTCCATCAGGTCCGCAATCATGTCGCGCGTGACTTTGAGCTCGGTGACGTGAGTGACCGGGCACGTGGCCAGGTTCGCCATCGTGCATTCCAGTAACACCGCGGAGAGCGCTTCGCCGGACAATAATGCGCCGAGCCGAGTGTCGTCGTCGGTGGACAGCATCAAAATCGTCGCCTCGTCGGCGGGGATGTCGGTGCGCCGTTCAAGGTTATGCGGCATCGGGAACGTCCGCCCGACGTCGACGCGCTCCCTCTCGGCCGGCGACACCAGCGCATCGTATGGAATGCCCTCAGCTGCCTCGAAAGGCGCTGTCCACCAACGAAGTTCCTCCTGATAGGCGGTGTCATAGAGGCGCACCGATTCGGCCACCCACGATGCTTGCGCCAGCCTGTCGCGCACGTCGGCGGCCATCACGTCCAGATGCACGGCGTCGTCGTCGATGACGCCCCGCAGCGACGGCTCGAACGCCTCCCAGTTCATCGGCGCGATGAACGGCAATCGGTCGGTCCGGCGCGCCCAGATCGCGGAGGCGCGACGCTTTTCTTCGTCGGTGACGTTCTCCGCGGGGGTGACGTCGATGGACGCCAGATGGTTCGGATCCTTCGGGTCGGGGAACCGGGAGATCCGGGCTCGCCACCCCGCAGCGGCGAATGCGACTCGAAGGTGATCGAGCGCGGCGCCGCAGCTGATCACCGCCTCTCGGCCAGACCGGTCGGTAACCATCGCCCGGCTTGGATCGAGAAAAAGATCCAGCTGACCGCCGCCGGCCACCCACTGCCAGGGTTGGCTGTTATGCAGTGAGGGCGCGCGGCATGCTGACCGCACCGCGTCCTCGATGAGTTCGGTGTCCGCCATGGCGGCTGGCATATCGACCTCAATTCTTTGGCTGGCACCGAGCATTCCACTTCTGAAGCCTATTGTCGGCCGAGTTTCCATACGACGATCGCGAACGCCCAGATGACGGCGGGGACAGACGGTTGGACACACGCTCATGAGGAGCCCAGCGACTAGTTCGCTAGGGCTTTAGGGGCGCTCCTGGATAACGCACTCCACAATCCGATGGGCCAAGCGCTGGTCGAATCCCATCCGCGACACCTTCTGCGCTTCAGCAGCCGGCGATACACCAGAATTGAGGTCCTGCTCGATAACGCCAATGAGCTGCTGGTTTTGGGAGTCGTGCTCCCACAGCGGGACTTGCGTAACGCTTCCCACGCAATTTCCGTAACCGCTCAAGTCGGCGCGAGCCGGTGCGGCCACCAGAGCGGCGATGGCTATGCCGAGTGCCGCAGCAACGGAAAAGAAACGCACGATCTCCTGGGTACCCGGGTACAACGCCGATTAATCAGCAAACGCACTCGGCCGGCTGGGTGACCGGAACCTTTCACTGTTGGCGCTAGCGGGGGCCCGTTTCACGGCTCCGCTCCCGCGGCCGGCCTCTCGCTCGAAGACGTGTTGCCCACAGCCATGAACGATGCTGGGATTCAAGAGAACTCCGCAAAGGATGGTGGACGATGGTCGGAAATTCCGAAGGTATCGGCACGCTGAAACTTGAGTGTCCACAAGGTCATCCCGTGGGCCGGATCCTCAAGGACGCCCCGCACCAGGCCGTTCAATATGACCCCGGCGCCATGGTGGGATCGCGCCGGTTCTGGCCGGACGAGGACGACCAGCCGCAGTTCCAAACGAGCTGCCGATTCTGCGAGAAGCCGGTGGGGGATGCCACGGCCACGCTGCAGGTGAAACTGGCCGAGGTGATCGCCGACGCCGCCTTGACCACCGGGACGGCCACGCTGGCGTACCTGTAGGCGGCCGCCGCGGCTACTGTAAGAGCGACAGTAGCGACCGACGCAAGAGGAGTCCCGTGGCCCAGGTTCCCCCGACCTCGCAGGAAGCCCCCCGCCCGCCCGAGGGGGATTGGCTCGGAACGCCCTACCTCAGGTTCGAGCGTCATGGGTCGATCGCGGTGTGCACCATCGACCGCCCCGAAGCGCGTAACGCGCTGACGCCCGCGATGTACTTCGGAATCCGTTACGCCGTTGGGCGTCTCAACGAGGATCACGATTTGGCCGGGCTTGTGCTCACCGGAACCGGGGACGTGTTTGCGCCCGGCGGTGACATGGGCGGCGGGGGAGCCGCCGACAACTGGATCACCTTCGGCGGCGCCCTGGGCATGGACGTCACCCCGTTCGACACCGTGCGCACGTCGGCCAAGCCGATCGTCTCGGCGGTCAACGGCCTGTGCCAGGGCGGCGGGTTCCAGATCGCGCTGTGCAGCGACCTGTCGGTGGTGAGTGACCGGGCAACCTTCCGCGTGCCCGAGCTGTTCCGCGGCTACGCCGACACCTACTACAGCCAGATGCTCACCCGGGTCATCGGGCCGGTCCGCACCCGCGACCTGATGTTCACCGGGCGGGTGCTGACCGCCGTCGAGGCCCTGGACTGGGGCCTGGTCACCCGCGTCGTACCGCACGAGAGCCTGCTCGACGCCGCCAAGGACCTGCTCGCGCAGTGCTGCCGCACCGCGCCGCGCGCCCGCGGTGTCATCAAGTCCAGCATCGACAGCTACCTGGGCCTCTACGACCGAATCGGCATGACCAGCAGCCTGAGCGACGCCGAGGCGCGGGAAGGCTTCCGAGCCTTCAAGGAGCGCCGCTCGCCCGACTGGGTGCACCCGGATCTGCGCGCCGAGGGGCGGCTATAAGTCGATCCACTCGCCGTGGGGAGCGACCCGCAAGCGGTCGCCGATCCCGGCCTGATCGAAGGCCGCGGCGAACTCGTCGACGCCCTCGCTGAAGTGCGCCCAGCCGTCGACGTGCGCGGGTATCACCACCCGGGCGCCCAAGATCTCGGCGGCGGCGGCCGCGCGCGCCGCGGTCAGCGTCAGCGGACGCCCGCGCTCCTTGGTCGGCACGCTGGCCGCCCCGGCGAACAGCACCGCGACGTCGATCGTGCCCACCCGGTCGGCCACGTCCTTGACCGCCGCCATCGAGGCGTTGTCCCCGCTGAGGTACACGGTCGGCAGGCCGCGCCCGGACAGCACGAATCCGGTCACCTCGCAGTTGACGTGGCCGCCTTCGTCGCGCTGCCCGTCCGCCGGGCCGTGCACCGCCGGAACAGCTTGCACCGCAAGCGATCCGGAGAGCTCATGCGTC
>NZ_LZKF01000218.1:0-41491 GCF_001672665.1 Mycobacterium sp. E2238
GGTGACCAACGTGGCGGACGACAAGAGCGCGGCGCAGGCGCTTGACGCGCCCACTGACGTCGGCGACGCGCTGCTGGTCGGGGAGCCGGTAACGGCGCAGGCCGAGCCGCCGGATCCGCCGACCGAGACGCTGAAAACCCCCAGCAGCGCGTCGCGCCGGGTGCGGGCCCGGCTGGCCCGGCGGATGACCGCCCAGCGCACCACGCTCAACCCGGTGCTCGAACCGCTCGTGGCGGTGCACCGCGAGATCTATCCGAAGGCCAACCTGTCGTTGCTGCAGCGCGCCTTCGAGGTCGCCGACCAGCGGCACGCCACGCAGTTTCGCCATTCCGGTGATCCGTACATCACCCACCCCCTGGCCGTCGCCAACATCCTCGCCGAATTGGGCATGGACACCACCACTTTGGTGGCCGCCCTGCTGCACGACACCATCGAGGACACCGGCTACACGCTGGAGGCTTTGAGCGAGGAGTTCGGCGAGGAGGTGGGCCACCTCGTCGACGGCGTGACCAAGCTGGATCGGGTGGTGCTGGGCACCGCCGCCGAGGGCGAGACCATCCGCAAGATGATTACCGCGATGGCCCGCGACCCCCGGGTGCTGGTGATCAAGGTCGCCGACCGGCTGCACAACATGCGCACCATGCGCTTCCTGCCGCCGGAGAAGCAGGCGCGCAAGGCCCGCGAGACGCTGGAAGTCATTGCGCCCCTTGCTCATCGGCTTGGTATGGCCAGCGTCAAGTGGGAACTCGAAGACCTGTCCTTTGCGATCCTGCATCCGAAGAAGTACGACGAGATCGTCCGCCTGGTCGCCGGCCGCGCGCCGTCCCGGGACACCTACCTGGCCAAGGTCCGCGCCGAGATCACCAATACCCTGGGCGCGTCGAAGATCAAGGCGACGGTGGAGGGTCGGCCCAAGCACTACTGGTCGATCTATCAGAAGATGATCGTCAAGGGACGCGACTTCGACGACATCCACGACCTGGTCGGCATCCGGATCCTCTGCGACGAGATCCGGGACTGCTATGCCGCTGTCGGCGTGGTGCATTCGTTGTGGCAGCCGATGGCGGGCCGGTTCAAGGACTACATCGCCCAGCCCAGATACGGCGTATACCAGTCGTTGCACACCACCGTCGTCGGACCGGAAGGCAAGCCGCTGGAGGTGCAGATCCGCACCCGGGACATGCACCGCACCGCCGAGTACGGCATCGCCGCGCACTGGCGCTACAAGGAAGCCAAGGGCCGCAACGGGGTTCCGCATCCGCACGCCGCCGCCGAGATCGACGACATGGCCTGGATGCGCCAACTGCTCGACTGGCAGCGGGAGGCCGCCGACCCGGGCGAGTTCCTGGAGTCGTTGCGCTACGACCTTGCGGTGCAAGAGATCTTCGTGTTCACCCCCAAGGGCGATGTGATCACCCTGCCGAACGGGTCGACGCCGATCGATTTCGCCTACGCCGTGCACACCGAGGTCGGCCACCGCTGCATCGGTGCCAGGGTCAACGGGCGGCTGGTGGCGCTGGAACGAAAGCTGGAAAACGGCGAAGTCGTCGAGGTTTTCACCTCGAAGGCGCCCAACGCCGGGCCGTCGCGGGACTGGCAGCAGTTCGTGGTGTCGCCGCGCGCCAAGGCGAAGATCCGGCAGTGGTTCGCCAAGGAGCGGCGTGAGGAGGCGCTGGAGGCCGGCAAGGAGGCCATGGCCCGCGAGGTGCGCCGCGGCGGACTTCCGTTGCAGCGCTTGGTCAACGCCGAATCCATGGCCGCGGTGGCCCGCGAGCTGCACTACGCGGACGTGTCCGCGCTCTACACCGCGATCGGCGAGGGCCACGTGTCGGCGCGCCATGTCGTGCAGCGGCTGCTGGCCGAGCTGGGAGGGATCGACCAGGCCGAGGAGGATCTCGCCGAACGGTCCACGCCGACGACCATGCTGCGCCGCCCGCGCAGCAGCGACGACGTCGGCGTCTCGGTTCCCGGCGCCCCAGGCGTGCTGTCCAAGCTGGCCAAGTGCTGCACGCCCGTGCCCGGCGACCAGATCATGGGCTTCGTCACCCGCGGCGGGGGAGTGAGCGTGCACCGCACCGACTGCACCAACGCCGCGTCGCTGCAGCAGCAGGCCGAGCGCATCATCGAGGTGCACTGGGCGCCTTCGCCGTCGTCGGTGTTCCTGGTGGCCATCCAGGTCGAGGCGCTCGACCGGCACCGGCTGCTCTCCGACGTCACGCGGGTGCTGGCCGACGAGAAGGTCAACATCCTGTCGGCTTCGGTGACCACCTCCAACGACCGGGTGGCGGTCAGCCGGTTCACCTTCGAGATGGGCGACCCGAAGCATCTCGGGCATCTGCTCAACGTGGTGCGCAACGTCGAAGGCGTTTTCGACGTCTACCGCGTGACGTCCGCCGCCTGAGGCTCAGCCGATCCGCACCGAGTTGATCGTGACCGGGTTGGTCGGAGCCCCGCTCTGCCGGTTGCCTGCGATGCCCGCCTGGGCGATCTTGTCGAGGACCGCCAGGCCCGCCTGGCTGATGGTGCCGAACACCGTGCTCTGCGGCTCCAATTCCGAATCCCGGAACACCAGTACGAATTGGCTGCCGTTGGTGTTGGGACCCTCGGTGGCCATGATCACGGTGCCGCGCGGGTACACCACCGTCGCCCGCAGCGCGGGGTCACCGGCCGGGTATTGGTTGGTGGGGTATTCGTCGGCGAATTGATAGCCGGGGCCACCGGCGCCGTCCGCGTCGGGGCCGCCGCACAGCAGCGACCCTCCGTCGGTCGAGTTGATCAGCCGGGCGCACTGGGTGTTGTCGAAGAATTGCTGCTTGGCGAGGCTGACGAAGCTGTTGACCGTGCACGGGGATTCGTTGTTGGCGAGCTCGATGCCGATGTCGCCCAGGTTGGTCGAAACGGTGGCCGGGATCTGCGCGGGTTCGGTGGAGACCCTGCCGGTCGGGGGCGGGCTGACGGGCTTGACGACGGCGTCCGGCGCGCTCGGGTATTGGCAGTTGGCGCCCAGATCGGCCGGCGGGGCGAACGCCGGCAGCGGCGGCACGGTCCCCGTTGCCTGCGCGGTCGGTCCGGAACTCGATCCCGGCCGGTTGGGAACGCGGGCGCGGGTCGGGGTGCTCGATGCCGCGCTGCCGGCCGAGTCGTCGCTCTGGCTCACCAACGCGATGACCAACGCCACCACCGCGGCCAGCGCCAGGGCCGACGCGCCGACGATGCCCAGCAGCAGCCGCCGGGAATGCGTCGGCGGGCGATACGGCGGGCCGGCGCCGAGGTTGGCGCCCGTCGGGGGGAAGTCCTGCGTCGGTTCCTGCGGGGCCGGTGGCCCCGGTGGCGATGCCGGTGGCGCCGGCGGGGGGCTCCACGCCGCCGTCGCGGCCGGGGCGGCCAGCGCCGCCCGGGCGGCTTCGGCGAGTTCCATCGCCGACTGGTAGCGGTATTCGGCGTCTTTGGCCATCCCGCGGGCGACCACCGCATCGAGGGCTTGGGGCACACCGGCGGCGGTCATCGACGGCCGCGGCGGCGGCGTGTTCAAATGCGCGTTGAGCTGTTCCTCGAGGCTGTCGCCGGCATAGGGCCGCCTGCCGGTCAGGCACTCGTGCAGCACGCAGGCCAACGAATACACGTCGGCGCGGTGATCCGTTGTGCCCCTGAACCGTTCGGGCGCCATGTAGGCGACGGTGCCCATCGTGTGCCCGGTCTGCGTGAGCGACGTGTCGGCCAGGGTGCGCGCGATGCCGAAATCGATCAGGTAGACGAAGTCGCGCGCCTGGGTGAGAAGAATGTTCTTCGGCTTGACGTCGCGATGGATCAGCCCCACCTGGTGGGCGCTATCCAGCGCGGCGGCAACCTGTTCGATCACCGCCACCGCGCGCTCGGGGGACAGGCGCCCCCCGTTCTCTTCGATGTACTGCACCAAGTCGCGGCCTTCGATCAGGCGCATGTCGACATAGAGCCGACCGTCGATCTCGCCGTAACCGTGGATGGGCACCACGTGCGGGTCGTTGAGGCTCGCCGCGATGCGTGCCTCCCGGCGGAATCGCTGTTGAAACTCCTGATCCTCGGCCAAGTTCGGGGGCAGCACCTTCAACGCGACGACCCGATCGGTGGCGGAGTCGTAGGCACGGTAGACCTGGCCCATGCCGCCGCGCCCCAAAACGTCCAGCAGTTGGTATTGCCCGAAAGACTCTGTCCCCACGCAACGACCTTAAGCGGTGGACCACCCGTTGGTCGCCCGATTCGAATCAGCGGCGTTGCGCTGCTTGGCTTTAGTCGAGCAACAGCGAGGTGATGGTGACGTCGGAGGCCGGTGCGCCGTCCTCACCGCCGCCGGCGACGCCGGCTTTGGCGATCTTGTCCAGCGTGGCCAGCCCGTCCGGCTGAATGGTGCCGAAGACGGTGTATTGCGGCGGCAGCTGGGAGTCCTTGTACACCATGAAGAACTGGCTGCCATTGGTCCCGGGACCGGCGTTCGCCATCGCCAGGGTGCCCCGCGGGTAGAGGACCGGCTGTTGCGCCTTCGGGTCGTTCGGCGGGTATTGGTCCGTCGGGTACTCGTTGGCGAATTGGTAGCCCGGGCCGCCCGTGCCGTCGCCCTTGGGGTCGCCGCATTGCAGCACGCCCAGGTCAGCCGACGTGGTCAGCCGGTGGCACTTGGTGTTGTCGAAATATTTCTGGCCGATCAGGCTCGCGAAACTGTTTACCGTGCAAGGTGATTCGTTGTTGGCGAGCATCAATCCGATGCGACCCTGGTTGGTCACCATGCTGGCGCTCACCTGGGCGGGGTCGGTCGGCACCTTGCCGGTGCGCGGCGGCTTGACCTCTTTGGCGGCCGGTTGCGGTGACGCCGGGTACTGGCAGTTGGCACCCAGGTCGGCCGACGGCTTGAACGCCGGCAGCGGCGGAACGGGCGGCGTCGGCCCGGGGGGCGTCGTGGACTCCGGCGAGCTGCTGGGGGCGGCGGATGTCGTGCTCGTCGCGGTGTTGCTCTTGTGCTCGTGTTTGGTGTTGATGACCGTGAGCACCACCGCGACGACCACCGCCACGGCCACGGCCGAGCCGGCGGCGATCAACACGATCCGGCGCATCTTGGCTTGCTTCGCGCGGCGCTCCAGCTGCCGTTCGAGCTTGCGCTTGGCGTTGGCACGTCGCTGTTCATTGGTCGGCACGGCCGTCTGCCTCCATGGTCGGTAAGTCGGGTGCCCGCGAAAGGCGTCAGTGGCCAGCTCAGGCTAATGTGGGCGCCGCGACCGGTGTCAAGTGGGGCCCGTGGGAAACTGGGAACCGTGTTGATCACCGGATTTCCCGCAGGCATGTTGCAGTGCAACTGCTATGTGCTGGCTGAGCGGCCGGGGACGGACGCCGTCATCGTGGATCCGGGCCAGCGGGCGATGGGCCCGCTGCGGCGCATCCTCGACGAGAACCGGCTGACCCCGGCGGCGGTGTTGCTCACCCACGGACACATCGACCACATGTGGTCGGCGCAGAAGGTGTCCGACACCTTCGGCTGCCCGACCTACATCCACCCCGAGGACCGGTTCATGCTCAAAGACCCGATCTACGGCCTGGGTCCGCGGGTGGCGCAGCTGATGGCGGGTGCCTTTTTCCGCGAGCCCAAGCAGGTCGTCGAGCTGGACCGCGACGGCGACAAGCTCGACCTGGGCAGCGTGACCGTGAACGTCGACCACACGCCCGGGCACACGCGTGGGTCGGTGGTCTTCCGGGTAGCGGGAGACAACGATGTGGTGTTCACCGGCGACACCCTGTTCGAACGCTCGGTCGGCCGCACGGACCTGCACGGCGGCAGCGGCCGCGACCTGCTGACCTCGATCGTGGAAAAACTCCTGGTGCTCGACGACGAGACCGTGGTGCTGCCGGGTCACGGCAACGCCACCACCATCGGCGCGGAGCGGCGATTCAATCCGTTCATCGAAGGCCTCAGCCCGTGACGGAGTTTCACGCGCCCAAGGGGGTGCCGGACTACGTCCCGCCGGACTCCGCGCAGTTCGTGGCCGTCCGTGACGGCTTGTTGGCCGCCGCCCGCCGGGCCGGCTACGGCCACATCGAGCTGCCCATCTTCGAAGACACCGCCCTGTTCGCCCGGGGCGTCGGCGAATCCACCGATGTGGTGTCCAAGGAGATGTACACGTTCGCAGACCGCGGCGACCGCTCGGTCACCCTGCGGCCCGAGGGCACCGCCGGGGTGGTGCGCGCGGTGATCGAGCACGGCCTGGACCGCGGGGCGTTGCCGGTCAAACTGTGTTATGCGGGGCCGTTTTTCCGCTACGAGCGGCCGCAGGCCGGCCGCTATAGGCAGCTGCAGCAGGTGGGTGTGGAGGCGATCGGCGTCGACGATCCGGCGCTGGACGCCGAGGTGATCGCCATCGCCGACGCCGGCTTCCGTTCGCTGGGACTGGACGGGTTCCGCCTGGAGATCACCTCGCTGGGCGACGAGACTTGCCGCCCGCAGTATCGGGAACTGTTGCAGGACTTCCTCTTTGGGCTCGACCTCGACGACGAGACGCGCAGGCGCGCCGAGATCAACCCGCTGCGGGTGCTCGACGACAAGCGACCGGCCGTGCGGGCCATGACGGCCGACGCGCCGGTGTTGATCGACCACCTGTCCGACGTCGCCAAGCAGCACTTCGACACCGTGCTGGCGCACCTGGACGCGCTCGGCGTGCCCTACGTCATCAACCCGCGCATGGTGCGCGGACTGGACTACTACACCAAGACCACCTTCGAGTTCGTGCACGACCGTCTGGGCGCGCAATCCGGCATCGGCGGCGGCGGCCGTTACGACGGCCTGATGCACGAGCTCGGCGGGCAAGACCTGTCCGGCATCGGCTTCGGGCTGGGCGTCGACCGCACCCTGCTGGCGCTGCGCGCCGAGGGCAAGACCGTGGGGGAGACGACCCGCTGCGACGTGTTCGGCGTGCCGCTGAGCGAGCGGGCCAAGCTCCAGCTGGCGGTGCTGGCCGCGCGGCTGCGCGCCGCCGGCGTGCGCGTCGACCTGGCCTACGGCGACCGTGGCCTCAAAGGGGCGATGCGCGCGGCCGACCGTTCCGGGGCGCGCATCGCGCTGGTCGTCGGCGACCGTGACATCGAGTCGGGGACGGTCGGGGTGAAGGACCTCTCGACGGGGGATCAGGTGCCCGTTGCGGCGGATTCTGTTGTCGCCGAGGTTCTTTCGAGACTAGACCGGTAGCCTCCGTCGGGCTATTTCTTGCTCGGAATGATGATGACGACGATCAACGTGAGGATCGAGAAGAATAGGCCGAGAATTCCCCACCCCAGCGGATTGCGGCCCTTCGTCATTGCGATGATTGCGCAGATAAATGCGGCGATAACGCTGCCGATGGCGACAAAGATTCCCTTGATGCCGCGGAGAATGAAGCCGGCCGCGACGGGGTCCGAACTCGCCAGAATCATCGAGTGCAACATGTCGGGTCCTTTCGTGAGGGGCCCAAACGTCATACCCACCCGAATGCGCGATAAAACCGCAGTCGGGTCTAGGCGCTCACCGAAAACGCGTTATCCGCGCGGATAACCGCGCCGGACCGTGCGATCCAGAATTCCCAACGTCGCCCGCAATGCGCCCTCGGACAGAATCGGGAAAATTCCGGCTTCCCGCCACTTGGGGTCGATGTTCGACCAGTCGTAGAACGAGGTGACCACGGTCGCCGCACCGTTTTCGCTGGGCTGGAGTCGATAGCCGTAGACATGGCCGATCGGAGGCTGAATTTTGCCCAGAACGGTCCACGCGATCAGGCGGTCCTGTTCGAATTCCGTGATGTCGACGGTGACGTCGTACTTGCCGAATTGCGGAAAGTCGTTCAATGACTCGCGATCCATGTGCACGACGAAGCGGTCACCGACGCCGCGCACCGGATCGCCTTCGGCGCTTTGCAGCATTCCGGACGAGTCGATCGCGACGTGGCCCTGCGGGTCACAGAGCACCGCGAAGATTTCCGGCGCCGACGCCGCGATGGTGCGCTGAACCTCGATGCGTTCGGTCATGGGTGCCTCGCGGCCGGAGTAGGTACGACGGGGTCGTCGCTCACTCTACGACCGTTGTGACATTTTCGGTGCCCTCTAGGCCGCCGCGGCACCGCGCTCAGCGCGCGGGCGGGGTCGGGTTCATCAGCCGCCCGTGCGCGATCACCGATCCGTGTTGCTTGAGCCGCTGGGTGCGGATGCTGACCTCGTAGGTGAGGACCTCTTCGATTGCCCCGAGGCGGTTGGAAAGGTACTCGTACAGATCACTGACGTCACGGCAGATGACCACCGCCATCAAATTCTTCCTACCGCTGACGGCGGCGGCGAACGCGACTTGGTCGTGCGCTGCAATCTGTTCCCCGACACGGTGTGTGTGCCGGGGCGCGACCGTCAGCCAGAGCATGGCGCTGAGGTGGTAACCGAGGCGCTCGGGAAGCACGTCGACGTCGTAAAGCAACGCCCCGGCCGCTTCGAGCGCCGCCAAGCGCCTGCGCACTCGCGCCACCGACCAGCCCGTGCGCTCGGCCAGCCGTACCTGGGGGGCGCGGCCGTCATCGGCCAGCGCATCGAGCATGGGACGGTCTTCGAGGGTCGGCCGGCACGTCTGCCCGGTTGTCGGGCGGTCGACGACAGCGAGGATTTGCTCGGCCTGTTCGCCAGTGAGCTTGTGGCCGTAGCCCGTCCACGGCGCGCTCGGGGCTCGCCCGAACGTGTGCAGCACCGCGTCGATGCCGATGTCGATGACCGAACCCGCTCGCGGAAGCCGCTTCAACAACACGTCGTCGCGGCTGTCGCCGAGCGGTGCCCGGATGGTGCACACCAGGTCGGTCCAACCCGAAAGGACGTTGGCGTGGGAGACATCCGGGTTTCGAACCAGCGCGTCGGCCAGCTGCGGTATGCGGTCGGGCTTGGCGTGTATCCGGCAGACCCAGTGCGCCCAATCGGCGTCACCGTCACCCCACGGGTTCTCCAGACCCACGACCCGGACGACTCCGTTCCGGCGCAGCCTGTGGTAGCGGCGGGCAACCGTCTGTTCGGTCGTTCCGAGGACCTCGGCCATGTGGCGGAACGAGACCCTGGGCGATATCTGTAGGGCATGCAGGATCTGTCCGTCCAGCGCGTCGATCATGAGCAATGATAGGCGGATCTCGGCATCCAGTGGGGATTTATCAACACTTTGAGCCGTACGCTGGTTGTTTCGTCACCGACGCTGCGAGCCTTGCACCATGAAGCTGACACGCAACATCGTCCTGGTTACCGGCGGAGGCAGTGGAATCGGCCGAGCGTTGGCCGAATCCCTGTACCGCCTGGGCAACCGGGTGATCATCGCCGGGCGGCGCCGCGAGGTCCTGCAAGCCGCCGCGGCCGCCAACCCCGGCATGGACTGCGTGCATCTGGATCAGAGCGACCCGGTCAGCATCGCTGGGCTGGTTGCCGAAGTGACGGGTCGCCACCCCGGGCTGAACGTCGTAATCAACAACGCGGGGATCATGCATACCGAGGACCTGCTGGCCGGTGACGCCGCCGCGGCGGAGGAAACCGTGGCGGTCAACCTGCTCGGGCCCATCCGGCTCACCGCCGCACTGCTACCCACTCTGCTCGCGCAGCGAGATGCCGCAATCGTCAACGTCACCTCCGCCCTGGCCTTCGTACCTAAGGCGGTCACGCCGACGTATTGCGCGACCAAGGCGGCACTGCACTCCTACACCGAGTCGCTACGCCACCAGCTGCGCGACACGGCGATTGAGGTAGTCGAGGTCATCCCGCCACGGGTAGAGACTGACATTCAGCGCGGTCTCGGCAATGCATCTCATATCGTCGCGTTGGATGCCTTTGTCGCCGAGGCCATTTCGTTGCTGCGATCCAACCCGGGCGCCACCGAGATCGTGGTCGATGCCGCTCGGCGCGTGCGATTCGCCGCGCGCGAAGACTCGTACGACGAGATCTTCACCGCCGTCAATCAGACAACCATGCAGAAATAGCGGAGGATTCCCATGCAGATCGGAATTGGCCTGCCGAGCCACATCGCCCACGTGCGGGGTCCGCTCACCGTGCGTTGGGCCCGCCGGGCGGAACAACGAGGGTTCGCCAGCCTGGCCACCATCGACCGGCTGGTCTACGAAAGCCTCGATTCGATCGTCGCATTGTCCCTCGCCGCAGGCGCGACCAGTGAAATCGGTTTGATCACAAACGTTTTGCTGGCACCCCTCTACCCGGCCGCGCTGCTTGCCAAGCAGCTCGCCACCATCGCGGACGGCACCGGCAACCGGCTGAGCCTGGGTTTGGGTGTGGGCAACCGGACAGACGACTACGCGGCGGTTGGCGCCGACTTCGGCCGGCGGGGACGGGTTCTGGACGAGACGGTCGGATTGTTGCGCGAGGCGTGGCGCGCCGCGCCGGTCACCGGCGACAAGGGGTTGTGCCCGCGGCCGGTGCGCATCCCCATCCTGTTCGGGGGACGGTCGGAGGCCACCATGCGCCGGGTCGCGACGATGGGTGACGGCTGGTCGGCCGGCGCCCTGCGCGACTACGACAATCAGGCGTCATTCGCCGATCGGGCACGCGCGGCGTGGCGGGAGGCGGACCGGTCGGGGCAGCCGCGGCTGCACGCCAGCGTGAACTTCGCGTTCGGCGATGAGGACACTGTCCGGCTCGGCCGGGAGCATCTACAGCGCTACTACGGATTCAAGCCGGACTACGCAGCGCTCAACGTCGCCGACCTGCTGACCACCCCGCAGGACGCGGCGACCACCGTGCGCGCCTACCGCGACCTCGGTTTCAATGGGCTGGTGTTCCATCCCTGCGTCGCAGGGGTCGATCAGGTGGATCGCCTTGCCGACGCCGTCCTCTGAGCGGCCGCTGCACGAGAGGAGTTTGCGCGGGGCTCGGCGAGCTCATGAGCGTTGTTCGAATAGCTCGTGAACCCGGACCGCGGAGGAGGCAGTCGCGAGCTGCCCGAAGAGTTTTCGGCGCGCAGATCGACCGCGGTTTATCTACTAGCTGCGTGCGGCTTGCAGCGCCACTGCGACTTGAGCCAGCCAGATATTGTCGGCCAGCGGTCGTCCGGTGAGTTCGGCGAATCGGCGCAATCGGTAGTTGATGGTGTTGCGGTGACAGTGCAGTTCGTCGGCGGTGGCCGAGACGGACTGGCCGCGCTGTAGCCAGGTGTCGACGGTCGTGAGGAGTGGTTCGCGCCGTTCGGCTGGCAACTCGAGTACCGGTCCCAATGTGGTTGTCACTACGGATGCGGCGGCGTCTGGTGAGCTGGCGAGCAAGACCGCGATGACGTCGCGGTTGTAGCGAGTACTCGGGCGACTGTTCGACGAGGCTGACATAGCGACTTGCGCCTGAGCGCGGGCTTTTGAGCAGTCGGCGACCTCGGTGAAGGGGCTGCTGAGGCCAATCATGATGGGGATGTCGGTGCAGATGGTGGCGGCGATGGTGTCCAGCGCGTCCGCGCGATTCCGTCGAAGCGACACGACCCCCAATTGCGAATGAGACGTGAGACGAAACCACGAGTCCTGAACAGCGGGGTTCGCCGAGATCAGCGTCTCGATGTCGGGAGGCGAATGCGCCACCGAAGGCTCAGCGCTGGTTGCCGAGATGATCGTGAGCTGCCCCGTCCGCGGGAGACCGAGGGCGGCGACCGCGTCCCAGAACGCTGCCCCGACGCTGGATTCGTTGAACAGCACCGTATCGAGCAGGGCGGCGCGAACTTGTTCGTTGCGTCGGGCGTTGCGGATGTCGACTTCGCGGAAAACCGCGTGTGCGCGAAGCGAATTGGTGTTCATCCAGGCGAAGATGGACGGTGTCGCCGCGATGAGGGCTTCCTTCTCGATTTCGCCGATGTCCGCCAGGCGTGCGAGCTCGTCCCAGATGGTCGCTGCGCCGAGGCGGTAGGCGTGCAACAGACTTGACTGCGTCAGACCTTGGCTGGCGCGGTGATGAATTGCGGAATCGAAGCTGTGGTGGCCGGGGTCAGTGCCTCGGTCGATCCATTCGAGCATTTCGTCGAGGTACTCGGCGATGTTGCCCCTAACGGTCTCGCCGTTGTCGTCGTCGATGGGCAAATAGTCGGGTACTTCAGCGCGCAGCCGGGCGAGGACCTTGGTCACGATTGCGCCCGACTGTTGTCGCACGCGATTGGTGAGCACGGTCAGCGGTCGTTGCTGCAACATGTAGCGAATCGTAAAGCGCCGCTCGCTATTGTGCCTGGGCACAAGGCGCACGATCGCGACTTTGGGCTGCCGTTCATTGTGAAGTCCTCCCGCAACGATCACGCTTCTTGTCATGAACGCCGCCCATGATCAGACCATCGTTTTGGTGCACGGCCTGTGGATGACGCCGTTTGCGTGGGAGGACTGGGTTGCCCGTTACCGCGCCAGGGGATTCACGGTTTTGACGCCGGGCTATCCGGGTGTGGCGCCCGGCCCTACGGGGGTCGCCGCGCTGCGCGAGAACCCCTCTCCGCTGGCCGACCTTGGGGTGCGGGAAGTCTTCGACCATCTCGCCGAGATCATCGGCGAACTGAGCCAACCGCCGATACTGATGGGCCACTCGTTCGGCGGCACCTTCGTGCAGCTGCTGCTCGACGCCGGCTACGGGCGGGCCGGGGTGTCCATCGACGGCGCCGCCGTCAAGGGCATCAACGCGCTGCCGTTCTCGGAGGTTCGGGCTACATTCCCTGTATTGAAAAATCCCGCCAACGTGCACCGCGCGGTGCCCATCACAGCGAAGCAATTCCATTACGCCTTCGCCAACACGCTCACCGAAGCCGACTCTGCGAGCGCCTATGAGCGGTACGCGGTTCCGGTGCCGGCGCGCATCCTGTTCCAGGGCGGCCTGGCCAACGTCACGCCCCACGCGGCCACCACCTACAACTTCGCCAACGACGACCGCGCGCCGCTGCTGTTCATCGCCGGCGGCCACGACCACATCCTGCCGCCCGCGGTGCAGCACGAGAACTACACGAAAAACGCCAAACACTCGGCCGCGATCACCGCCTACAAACTCTTCCCCGAGCGAGACCACTTCACCTGCGGCGCACCGGGATGGGAAGAAGTCGCCGACTTCGCCTTGAGCTGGGCGCTGAACCCCGTGCCCGGGGAACTCGACTAACTCTCCTTCTCACTCGCATGAAAGCGACCATCACTTATGACCACAGTGCGCGACGCCATCCTTGACTTGTTCCGCTCGCACAACCTGACCACCTGGTTCGGCAATCCCGGCTCGTCGGAATTGGCGCTGCTGCAAGACTTTCCCGACGACTTCCGCTACTTCCTGGGCCTGCAGGAGATGATCCCGGTCGGGATGGCCGACGCCTACGCGCAAGTCACCCGCCGTCCGGCCGTGGTCAACCTGCACACCGCCCCTGGAATGGGTAACGCGCAAGGCCAGATCTACAACGCCTACGTCAACAAGACGCCGCTGATCATCACCGCGGGCAACCAGCGCCGGAACATGCAAAACCAGTACTGCCTGCTGACCAATCACGAACCCACCACAACACCAAAGCCATTCGTGAAATGGGCCGCCGAGCCGGCGACCGCCAGCGAGTCCCCCGCCGTGCTGGCCCGGGCCATCCACCTGGCCACCACCCCGCCGATGGGCCCGGTGTTCGTCTCGCTGCCGATGGACGACATGCCGATCGAACTGACCGACGGCCAGCTCGCCGATATCGCACTGGTCCGCGATCGCACCGTGACCCACGCGGCGGGTTTCCCGACCGAGCTGGCCGAACAGGTCGGTGCACAACTCGACGCCGCCTCGTCGCCAGCGATCGTTGTCGGCGGTGACATCGACCGCTACGACGCCTACGACGCGGTGATCGAGCTGGCCGAGCGCACCGAATCACCGGTATTCACCGCACCTTTGACCGGTTGGAGCGGGTTCCCGGAAAATCACCGGCTCTATCACGGCGCGCTGCCTCCGGGTGCGGGCTGGATCTCCGGGCTTCTCGCCGGCCACGACCTGATCCTCACGATCGGGACGCCGGTGTTCCGCTATTACCCGTTGGTGCCCGGGCCGTACCTGCCTGAGGGAGCTCGCTTGATCCAGATCACCAACGATCCCGACGAGGCCGCCCGCGCCCCCGTTGGTGACGCGATCGTCGCCGACATTCGCACCGCGGCCCGGGCCTTGGCGGCGGCGGTCAAGCCCACGCAGCGCGCCGCGCCCGCGCCGCGCGCCGCGGTCCCCGAACGGGTGTCGGAGCAGGTGCCGCTCAAGCCGGCGGACCTGTGGACCGCCGTCGGGCACGCCGCACCCGCGGACACCCTGTGGGTCAGCGAAGCGGGCAGCAACGAGATCGTTATGACCGAAAGCATCCGCCCGGGCAATCCGCGATCACATCTGTCGGCCGCCGGTGGCGGGCTCGGCTGGGGGCTGCCGGCGTCGGTCGGCGCTCAAGTCGCGGCTCCTGACCGCCCGGTGGTGTCGTTGATGGGCGACGGCTCCATCCACTACGCGATCACCGCGCTGTGGAGCGCGGCACGCTACAACATCCCGCTCACTATCGTCGTGGCCTCCAATGCCGAGTACGGCGTGGTCAAAGAATTCGGCGTCTGGGAGAAGACCCCGAATGTCCCGGGGCTCGACATTCCCGGACTCGACATCGTGGGAACCGCGGCCAGTTACGGCGTCGACGCCCACGAAGCACACAGCTCCGACGAAGTGTACGAACTGGTCAAAGCCGGCATCGCCGACCGCGACCGTCCCACCCTGATCAACGCCCGCACGACGCCCGTGCCCGCGGGATTCGGCAGCTAGGAGACATTAGTGGATGACACGGTCATTTCGGCGTTCGCCGCGGCGCTTCAGGGCCGCGACGCGGTGGCCGCCGACGAGGCTACCCTGGTTGAACACACCGAAGACTACTGGGGTTTCGGCCAGCAACCCGGTCTGGTGTTGCGCCCGCGCAGTCGCGACGACGTCGTCGCCGCAGTCAAAGTTGCTGCTGAACATCACGTTTCGTTGGTTACCCGGGCCGGCGCATCGAACTGCAGTGCCGGAGTCATGGCCGGCGCGGACCGCGTGGTGATCGATCTGACACAGATGAACCAGATCCTCGACATCAACCCGGCAGCTCGCACGGCTCGAGTCCAGCCCGGTGTCATCAACTTCGATCTGCAGCAGCAGTTAGCCCCGCACAAGCTGGTGTTCTCACCCGACCCGGTATCGGCACATCTGGCGAGCGTCGGCGGCAACATCATCGAAAACGCCGGTGGGCCACACGCTCTCAAGTACGGCGTTACCTACAACCACGTCCTCAGCGTCGAAGCGGTTCTGGCTGATGGCACCGTGATCAACCTCAGCGCGGCCGACGACGGCCCGGATCTGCTCGGTGTGCTGATCGGGTCGGAAGGTACCCTGGCGATCCTCACGGAGGCGACCGTCGCGTTGCGCCCCATCGCGCCGGTCACTCGCAGCCTGATGGGCAGCTTCAACACCGCCCGGGAGGCAGCCGAAACCATCTCTGCGATCATCCGGACCGGGACCGTGCCCGCGGCGGTCGAGTGGCTCGATCGAGCCGGCATCAACGGCCTGCAGCAGTTCACCGACACCGGCTATCCCACCGACGCCGACGCGATCGTGCTCATCGACGTCGACGGGACCGCCGCCGAGGTCGACCGCGACGGCGCGATCGTAGAAAAGGTCCTGCGACAACACGCCACCGAGGTGCGCCGCGCCGACGACGACGAGGCCCGCGCCAAGCTCTGGTACGGGCGCCTCCACGCCCCGGACGCCGTCGTGCACAGCGGCAAAGGCTTCTTCATCGGCGACGTCACCGTCCCACGCCAACACATTCCGGAGATGCAGCAGGCAATCCAGGACGCCGCCAAACGACACTCGGATGCCCTGCTGTTCATCGCCGTGACCGGACATGCCGGAGACGGGGACCTCCACCCGACCACCTTCTACGACAAGGAGAACCCCGACGCGCCCGCGGCTTTGGAGGCCGCCAACAACGAGATCATCGAAGCGGCGTTGAAGCTGGATGGAACGATCACCGGCGAGCACGGGGTCGGTACCGAGAAAATCCAATTCATGACCAAACGCTTCACCCCGGTCGAGATCGCCGCTCAACGCATCCTCAAGCGGGTCTTCGATCCCGCGCACACGTTCAACCCCGGCATCATGCTGCCCGAACCGTCACCGGAAGAACCCCCGCTGCCTGCGTTCGAGGCCGCCGTGCGCGCGGCGCTCGAAGGTCGTCCGAACTCCGCACCCCACGCCGACGGCGACGACACCACGGTAGAGGTCAACACCGGCAACTTGAACCTGGTGGTCGGCGCCGCGGTCACCCTCGGCGACCTGTCGCGCAAACTCCACGAGCAAGGTGTGACCTGCCCGGCCATCCCAACAGAGGGCCTCGACCGCACCGTCGGCGAACTGATCGCCAACGCTACCGGCGATGAACGTCTAGAGGTGCGCCACGGACTGCTCGGTGTCGAGGTTGTCCTGCCCGACGGTGCCGCCGCGGCCCGCTTCGGCGGCCAGAACATGAAAGACGTCGCGGGCTACGACACCAAACGGCTGTTCATCGGCGGCGGAAACGCATTCGGGACGATCACCAGCGCTGTCTTCAAGATCGCAGTCGAACGGTAGGCCGATGTCCTGGCAGATGCATGCCATCGCTACCTACGGGCGACTCGTCCGGCGACCTCGCACCTATGCCAGCGCGCGGAGCGCGCGCGCCTATCTCAATCGGCCCAAGAAAAGCGGCGGACCACCCTCTCGGATAGCGACGTCAGCTCGTTACCATCTGACCAGTGCCACCGTGGGCGGGTTCGATTGCTACACAGTGCAATCGGCGAGCGGTACGCCGATTCCTACCCGCGGTCCGTCGGTGGTCTACGTCCACGGGGGCGCCTACGTCAACCAGATCGCGCCCGCACACTGGAAACTCGTCTGCGCGATCGCCGACGCGACCCGGCGCCCTGTGCACGTCCCCCTCTACGGACTTGCGCCGCAACACCATGCGGACGAAGCGATCGACTTTGTCGGGCAGGTGATCGGCCGAGCCGCGCATGACGGGCCCACCTATGTTGCCGGTGACTCCTCCGGCGCGGGCCTGGCGCTCGCCGCTACCCAGGCCACCATCAGCGCCGGAGCCACCCAGCCGCTCGGGCTCACCCTGATCAGTCCGTGGCTCGACATCGCACTGACCAATCCCGTCATCCCGACCCTCGCCAAGCGCGACCCCTGGCTCGCGGTTCCCGGCCTGCGCGAGTGCGGCCGCGTATGGGCCGGACACCTGCCGGCGGACGACTACCGGGTCAGTCCCATCTTCGGTGGGCTGCACAATCTTCCACCCATCGACCTCTACGTCGGCGACCGCGACATCTTCGTCGCCGACTGCCGCCGGCTGCGGGACAGCATCGGCACCGGCCGCATTGCCTACCACGAGCAGCCCGGGGCGATTCACGTCTACCCGCTGCTGCCCGTTCCGGAAGCCAAGCCCGCATGCCGTGCACTGCTCAGCCACATCGAGGCCGCCCTCGTCAAAAGTGAGCAATTTTGACGAGTCGCACGCTCGCCCTCCCGCGCACCACCACACTGGAGGACCTGCGCTTCACCGCCCTGGTGGCGCTGCCCAATGTGGCCGAGGGCCTCTTCAGCCGCCGACCCGCGGTAACCGCTGCGCTCAACCGAGCCGGTGTCGCCCGCGGCGCACACCGGCTGCTCACCGCGCTGCACCGGCGCTACGGTGACGGACCGATCTGGGTGAAGGTGGGAAGCAAGCCCACGCTGCTCGTCTTCGGCCCGGATCAGATCCGTTTCGTACTCTCCCACGCGCCAGAGCCTTTCGCGTCCGACCCCGAGCCCAAACTCTCCGGAATGAACAAATTCCAGCCGCACGCCCTGACCATCTCACGAGGCGACCATTGGTCCGACCGCCGCCGATTCACCGTGGCTGTCCTGGCGCACGCCGCCGGTGGCGGCGCGGTCGCCCACCGCTGCGACACCGTCGCGGACCAGGAAGCCCGAGCCATGCCCGACAACCTTGACTGGCCGCGGTTTCACAGCGTGATACAGCGAATCGCGCGCCGAATCATTCTCGGCGACAACGCAGCTGACGACCAAAAAATATCGGTACAACTCGTGACGCTGATGACCAAAGCCAACCCGCCCGGCAGGGGAGACCCCGAGCTTTTCGACACCTTCCTGACCGCGCTGAGCCGCTACGTTCAAGCCGCGGACGCACACAGCCTGGTGGGGCAATTCGCCGCGGCGCCCGCCTCCGACATCACGTACCCGACCCATCAAGTCATCCACTGGATGTTCGCGATGGGTGACACCCTGGCCATCAATCTCTGGCGTTGTCTAGCGCTGCTGGCCACACACACCGAGATTCTCCTCAACGCGCAGAACGCAATCGACGAACACAGTGCCCACGACTACCTCGTGGGCTGCCTATCCGAGGCGATGCGCCTCTGGCCCAGCACCCCCGTGTTGGCGCGAACCCTCACCGGGCCCACCGAGTGGGACGGCGAGATCGTGCCCGCGGGAACACAAGTCATGATCGTCAACACCTTCAACCATCGCGACACCAGCCGTTTCCCCGGGGCCGATCAGTTCGATCCCATAGTGTGGACCCAAGGGGCCGCCCAATCGTCGTGGTCATTCAACTTCTTCAGTCACGGGCCGCAAGCATGCCCTGGCGCCGACCTTGCGCTGCGAATCGGTGTCGCGGTATTGACGGCCGTACTCGGCGAGCGCAGCCCGGCGGCGACCGGTGCCTATCCGCACCCACACCGACCGCTGCCACTCATGCTCGACCACTCGCGTTTTGGCATTCGATTGAGACGCCGGCCCTGAGAAACAGGCACCGCGCAGACTCGTCGGCCACGCTCAAAGTCGCGGGGTGCGGCCATCGCCGGCGGTAGCCCCGCCGCCGCCTCCGACGATCGAGATGCCCGGCCACATCTGCCCACGGTGCTTGACTCCAGATCGAACTAATGTTCGAATAGGTCATGCGCTGGGCGGACCAGGCCATCGCGGTCAACGGACGGCCCGTCGAGGACGGGGCGCTGCCGGGGCTGCAGCGGATCGGTTTTGTCCGGAGCGTGCGGGCCCCGCAGTTCGGGGGGATCACGTTTCACGAGGTGCTCTGCAAGTCCGCGCTCAACAAGGTGCCGGACGCCTCCGCCTTGCCCTTCCGGTACACCGTCAACGGCTACCGCGGCTGCTCGCACGCCTGCCGCTATTGCTTTGCCCGGCCGACACACGAATACCTGGACCTCAACTGCGGCAATGACTTTGACAGCCAGGTCATCGTCAAGACCAACGTCGTCGCGGTGCTCCGGCGCGAGCTGCGGCGGCCGTCGTGGCGACGCGAGACCGTCGCGCTGGGCACCAACACCGACCCCTACCAGCGGGCGGAGGGGCGCTACGCGCTGATGCCGGGCATCATCGCCGCCCTCGCCGAATCCGGGACACCGCTGTCGATCCTGACCAAGGGCACGCTGCTGCGCCGCGACCTGCCGTTGATCGCCGCCGCGGCGCAACAGGTTCCGCTCTCGGTCGCGGTGTCGCTGGCGATCGGTGACGCGGACCTGCATCGGGACGTCGAGCCGGGCACGCCCACGCCGCAGGCGCGGCTGGGACTGATCGCCGCGATCCGCGAGGCCGGCCTGGACTGCCATGTGATGGTGGCGCCCGTGCTGCCGCACCTGACCGACTCGCAAGAACACCTCGATCGGCTGCTCGGTCAGATCGCGGCCGCGGGCGCCACCGGTGTGACGGTCTTCGGGCTGCACCTGCGCGGCTCGACCCGCGGTTGGTTCATGTCCTGGCTGGCCCGCTCGCATCCCGAGCTGGTGGGCAGCTATCGCGAGCTCTACCGGCGCGGGGCGTACCTGCCGGCCGACTACCGCGAGATGTTGCGGAAGCGGGCGGCGCCACTGATCGCGAAGTACCGGCTGGGTGGTGAGCATCGCTCGTTCCGCCAACCCGTCGCGCCGATGCAGGCGGAGCCGGAACCCCTTCAGGCGACGCTGTTTTGAACTAGGCCGGCCGGTCGGTGCGCGGCTTGGTCAGGGTGAACTGGTCCACCACCGTCACCGCGCCGAACGGCCCGCTCAGCGCGTAGTGGGTGGCCTTGATCGAGGTGTTGCCGCCGGGGTTACCGGGGTCCACGTCGAATGCCGCGAAGCCGTAGGGATTGTCCCGGTCGCGGAATGCGGACCATGGCGCGTCCTCGACGACGTAGATCGGTGCCTTGCGCCCGAGCCCCGGGTCGAACGCGCCGACACCGGTCAGCACGCGGCAGCGCGGCTCGGGGAAGAAGAACCCGTTCGTGGGGGCGGAAGTGCCGCCGCCGCCGATGACGAGGTGCACCGTTCCCTTGGTGGAGTCGATGACGTCGTCGCGGGTGGTCACGGGTATCGGCGTTCGGGTGTCGCTCGGCAGCGTGCCGCGCAATGGGTGCGACCGCTCGTAGTGGTGTTCGTGCCCGCACACCACCAGGTCGACCTGGTGCTCGTCGAACAGCGGGAGCCATTCCTCGCGGATCCCCAGGTCGGCACCGTTGGCCTTGTCGGCGGTGGAGATCGCCGTCTGGTGCATGCACACGACGATCCAGTCGATTTCGGGATCGCGCCGCGCCGTGGCGAGTTCGTTTGCCAGCCAACGCTTCTGCTCGCCACCCGAGTAGCCGTGCACGTAGAAATTGCCGCCGTCCTGAAACGCCACGTCGTCGTTGTTCAGGCTGATCACCCGCACCGAGCCGGCCGTGAACGAATACCACAGGCCGCGGGTCTCGGGACTGGAGCCGGAATCGGGGACCGCGAAGTACGTCTGATACGCGCCGTAACCGATTGGGCCGTTGCCCAATTCGTTCTCGTGGTTGCCCGCCGCCGGCATCCAGGGCCGGTAACGCGCCGACCGCGTGTTGTTGTCGAACCAGGCCGACCAGGTGCGGATACGGTCTTGTGCGAGGTTGGCATAGCACAGATCGCCGTTGACGAGGTTGAACAGCGGCGCCATCCGCTCTACCGCCAGCGTTGTGTCGGCGGATGCGGGCGATCCGATGTTGTCGGTGCCGTATGTGCCGTCCGGCAGTCTCTCCAGCGTCGGCGTGGACTGATCACCGAAGCTGGTGAAGCGAAAGGGTTTTCGGCCCGACGGGGCGGTCCGGATGGTGCCCATCTCGGGCTCCGCGCCGTCGTGCACCGCCGCGTACACGTAGTCGGTGTCCGGGGTGAGGTTTGTCAGGCGGGCGTGGTTCACGCGAACCTCGGTGTTGGACTTGGCGTCCCGATAGGTGCGGGTTTCGGCCGCCACCGTGTGCCCGAGGCCCGACGTGGGCGTGCCGAACATGACGCGCGGATTCCGGACCGCGTCCACGGTGTGCCAGGACACCACTACCTCGGAGCCGGCATGCCGGCCGAATTGCAGGTGCAGTCCCGTCACCGGTGGGCCGCCGTTGCGGCTCGGCTGATACCAGAGGGCGGGCGCGCTGGTGTGGGACCACAACATGGCGGCCCCGCCGCCCGCACCCGCACCGAGGGCGGCCGAGACCGCGCTGGTGGTCAACAGCCTGCGGCGGCTGATGCCGGGGGCGGGTTCCCTTCCGCCAGGGTGTGCGGGATCGTCGGCCACTCCTGCTTCATACCCGAGGGCGGTGAACGCCGCGGAACGGGCGCCCATGCGGCTCGAGCAAATCCCGCGGCCCTTTCCAGGCGTAGCCCCGTAACGAATTGGGTAGCGTTTTCGATATGACGAACGTGCGAATAGTGACCACGGGGGTCGCGGTGGCGACGTTTGCGGCAGCCGCAGCGCTGGCCGTCACGCCCGCGACCTCATCTGCGGACCCGGCCGGCCACCAGGTGACCTACACCATCACCGCCACCGGCAATCTCACCGGCAACGTCCGCTACATGAACACCGATCCGCCCAGCCAGGCCGCCTTCAACGCCAACTCGTCGCAGTACTTGAACAGCGTGCAGACGGCGTTCACCGCGGGGCAGCCGCTGGTGTACAACACGACGCTGGCCGACCCGAATCAATGGGCGTTCGTGAACGCGAGCGGCGGGTGCCACTGGCCGGACTGCGATTCGTCGAACACGCCGCAGATTCAATGCCAGATCGCGGTCGACGGCCAGGTCGTGGTGACGCAGAGCGCCACCACGGGCGTCACCTGCTCGACGCGGCCCTGGTGAACCGGTAGAAGCCGCTCATCGGTGCACCCGCAACGCGAGGTAATACTCGTGCCGCCGGGTGTTGTCGACGGTGTAGCTGACCGCCTTCGTCACCCCGTCGTGGTCGGACTCCAGCCAGCGTTCGGTGTGTTGCCGGCTGAATTCGGTCCACGACGGCACGGTGAACCTCTCGAGGACCGTGTCGGGATGTTCCAGGCTGTGGTACAGCCCCCAGCTATGGCCTCCCGTTCGCAACCGTGAGCGCCGGACCGCGCTCATCGCCTCGACGAAGTCCTGCAGGGTGTCCGTCACGACCCGATAGCGGACGGTCACCAGCACCGGTCCGTCGTTCGGGCAGGGTTCGAACACGACCATCGGCGACGGCCAGGCCCGCGAAATGTCGCGGCTGAGCTTCCCGGTTTCCGGCCGCAACCCGAGCGGCACGACGCTGAGGGCGGTGACCCCCAGCAACGCCGCCGACAACGTCAGCGCCACGCCGAGGCCTTCCCGCGTGGCGACCACACCCCAGAGATACGAGCCGACCGCCTGCGAGCCCGTGAAGACCAGCAGGTACATCGCCAACCCGCGGGCCCGAACCCAGCGCGGCAAATGCAGCTGCGCCGCGGCGTTCAACGTCGTCAACGTGATCAGCCAGGTCATCCCCGACAACACCAGGAAGGGCGCCGCCGCGGCGAACGGCAGCCAGACCACCGCGAGAGTGGCGGCGCCGTACGCGGCCGCGCACCCCGCCAGCAGCGTGTTGGGCGGCACCTTCTGGCGCAACGGTGCGGGGACCGCGACGGCGAGCACCGCGCCACAACCGATGGCGCCCAGCGCCATACCGTAGCCACTGGCCCGCAGGTGCCAGGTGTCGGCGGCGGCCACCGGCAACAGGGCCAGCAGTGCCGAGGCGGGGAAGACGAAAAGGGCGGCGCGCAGCAGGATCCTGCGAAAGATCGGGCCGTTGGCGGCGTACGCCAGTCCGGTGAGGATCGCCTGGCCCAGGTGTTCTCGTTCGACGGGCGCGATCTGTTTGGGCCGTCGCCACGCCGCCAGGGCGATGATGATGCCCACGAACGAGATCGCATTGATCGCGAAGACCGCTGCCGGCCCGGTCAGCGCGAGGACGACGCCGCCGATGGCGGGTCCGACCACGCGGGCGACGTTGACCGAGACGCTGGCCAAAGTCGCGGCGGCCGTGATCTGCTCGCGCGGAACGACCTCGGGCTGAATCGCCTGCCAGGCCGGCGCGGTCAGTGCGGAGGCGACGCCGATGGCCAAGGTGAACAGCAGCAGCTCCGTCGGGGTGAGCCGGCCGAAGTAGGTCAGCCCCGCCAGCACCAGCGCCACCAATACCGCATACGACTGCAGGACCATCAGCAGCCGCCGCTGGTCGAACACGTCGGCCAGCGCGCCGGCGAACAATCCCAACAGGAGCGTCGGCCCCAGACTCGCGGTCTGGACCAGTGCCACGACGGTGGCGCTGCTGTGCCCTTCGACCAGAAACCATTGCGCCGCCACGCTTTGCATCCAGGTGCCGACGTTGGAGACGAACTGCGCGATGAACAGGGCGCGGAAAACCTGATTACGCAAGGGCGTCCAGACCGACACATCCGCAATGTCGGTGCGCTCCTGCGTCAGATCCGACATGCGAGCCTTTCGCGTCGTGCGGCGGGGTAGAAGTCTAAGACACCCGCCCGACGCGCGCATGGCGGATCGGCAGCACCGCCGGGTTCGGGATCTGGTCGGCGGCCCCCGCGCACCGCTGCTGCCGCTCGACGAGGAAGGCCGCGCCGAGCCGAAGCAGCTACTAGCTGACTAACCCAAACTCGGGGCGGAGAAGGTGTCGCATTGCTTCGGGTCGCCCGTCTGGTAGCCGACGGTGAACCAATGCTGCCGCTGCTCCGAGGATCCGTGCGTCCACGACTCGGGATTGACCCGGCCGGTCGCTTCCTTCTGGATGCGGTCGTCGCCCACCGACGCCGCGGCCGAGAGCGCGTCTTGGATGTCCTGGTCGCTCAAGGGCTGCAGGTAGGGGACGCCGGTGCTCTCCTGCTTGACCGTCGACGCGTAGTGCGCCCAGATGCCCGCGTAGCAGTCCGCCTGTAATTCCGTGCGGACGCCGTTGCCGCCGGCGCCCTTGGCCCCTTGCTGGGAGCGACCCAGGACGCCCTGCAGTTGCTGCACGTGGTGGCCGTATTCGTGGGCGACCACGTACTCCTGCGCGAACGGCCCTCCGCTGGAACCGAATTTGTCGACGAGTTCCTGGAAGAAGTCGGTGTCGAAGTAGGCGGTCTGGTCCACCGGGCAGTAGAACGGCCCCACCGCGGTGGTGGCCGGTCCGCAGCCGGTGTCAACCGAACCGGTGAACAGCCGCACATGCGGCCGGGTGTAGCGGGGCATCAGCTGGTGCCACACCGCGTCCACCGAGTTACCGGTGGCGACCACGCGGCACTGCACGTACTTGTTGGCGTCGGCCCCGGTCTTGCACTGGCTCAGGTCGAACCCGGGCGCCGAGTAGCCGCTGGTGTTCCCCTGCTGGTTCAGCACGCGGCCCGGGTCGACGCCCAACAGCAACGCGCCGATGAGGATGAGCAGGCCCAGGCCGCCGCCCCCGATCGCCATGCCCATCCCGCCCCCACCCGAGGAGGACGCGGTGCTGGTATCGATCTGCATACCCTCGTTGAAGGACATGGCAGGCTCCTAATGTTGTTGGGTCGCGGAGTACCGGACGTCGGTGTAGCTGCGCAGGTTGCGCAGGAAGCGGCGAAGGCCCAGGTTGAGCAGCGGCCCGACCACGTACATCGCCAGTCTGGCCGGGCCCGCGGGCTTTTGCGCCATGGTCCAAGTCAACCGGCAACCACCCGGGATCACTTCGACCCGGTAGTCTTCGGCGAACGCGGCGACGGCTTGCGTGGAGCATTCGTTGAACCGAAAAGCCATGTGGCTGAACGGTTCCCAGGCCAGGAACTCCTCGTTGCCGACCATCCCTCCGCGCATCTCGACGACGCGGGTGGTGCCGACGCCGCGCGGCTCGGGGCTGGTCCAGGTCACCTTGGTGATCACGCTCGCCCAGCGCGGCCAGGACTGGGCGTCGGCGAGCACCTCGAACAACTGCTCGGGCGTGATGGCGAGGTCGACGCTGTTGCGGAACACGAAGGGCGCGCTGTCGATGAAGCCCAGGTCGACGCGCTCGCACGGGAACATGAAATTAATCTAGCCGGGGCCGTCGCTCGCCGCGGCCAGCAGCGGCACAAGGACGTCGCTGATCGGCGTCGCCAAGTCATGGGTGCGGGCCTTGCGGATGATCACCCCATTGCGGATGTCCCACTCCATCCGCCGACGGTTCTCCCGGTCGGCCAGGATCGAGGTGCCCATGTCCTCGGGAACATGGCGGAACATGCCGGCCAACTCGTCGACGATGCCGTCGGGCAGCCGGGCGCCCTCGGCCCGGGCTACCGCCAGGCATTCGGCGACGTAGCGGCGCGACAGTTCGGTGACGTCGTCGCGGCGAAACATGCCGGACCGCCGCCCGGACAGCGCCATGAACCCGGCCAGCGCGTTGGTGAGCAGCTTGCGCCAGGCCGCGGTGATGAAGTCGGGGTCGCACTCGACCCGGCAGCCGGCACCGCGCAGCAGCTCGGCGAGCGTCTGGGCCGACGGCCCACTGGGCAGCACCAGGGCGGCTTCGGTGCGCAGCCGGACCCAGCCCTCGGGCTGGGTCTCGGCCGAATACCAGACGATCCCGGGGACCACCGGTGACGACGGGCAATGCGGCTGCACCTGCTCGACCTGCTCCACGCCGTTCTGCAGCACGGCGACGATGGTGTGTGGGCCGCAGAGGCGGGCGAGCCATCCGGCGGCGGCGTCGTTTTGGGTGGCCTTGACCGCCAGCACCACCACGTCGACGGTGGCGGTGACCTGGTCGGGATCGGTGCACACCGGGCCGGGCACCACGATCGGATCGGCGTCGTCGGGCCGCAATTCGATGCGGGCGCGGGCCGTGCGGCCGCACACCTGCACCGCGTGCCCGGCCTTGTGCAGCAGCGCGGCGATCGTCGTGCCGACGGCGCCGGGTCCGACTAGTGCGATGGTGGTGGCAATAGGTCCGAAAGTACCTCCTCTAGACTGGTCACTCGTCCCAAGCCCGCCGAAAAAGGAGTGTTTGTGCTGCGCAGCCACGCCGCCGGTTCGCTGAGAAGCAGCGACGCCGGGCAGCAGGTGACGCTCGCGGGCTGGGTGGCTCGCCGCCGCGACCACGGCGGGGTCATCTTCATCGACCTGCGTGACGCTTCCGGTATCGCGCAGGTGGTGTTCCGCAATGCCGAGGTGCTGGCCCAGGCGCACCGGTTGCGCGCCGAGTTCTGCGTCGCGGTGACCGGTGTCGTCGAGATCCGCCCGGAAGGCAACGCCAATCCCGAGATCGCCACCGGCGACATCGAGGTCAACGTCGACTCCCTGACCGTGCTCGGCGACAGCGCGCCGCTGCCCTTCCAGCTCGACGAGCCCGCCGGCGAGGAGCTGCGGCTGAAGTACCGCTACCTCGACCTGCGCCGCGACGGCCCCGCCGCGGCACTTCGCCTGCGCTCCAACGTGAATGCCGCAGCCCGTGCGGTGCTGGCCGGTCACGACTTTGTCGAGATCGAGACGCCGACCATCACCCGCTCGACGCCTGAAGGCGCGCGCGACTTCCTGGTGCCGGCCCGGCTGCACCCGGGCTCGTTCTACGCCCTGCCGCAGAGCCCGCAGCTGTTCAAGCAATTGCTGATGGTGGCCGGGATGGAGCGCTACTACCAGATCGCCCGCTGCTACCGCGACGAGGATTTCCGCGCCGACCGCCAGCCCGAGTTCACCCAGCTCGACATGGAGATGAGCTTCGTCGACGCCGAGGACATCATCGCGATCTCCGAGGAGATCCTGACCGCGTTGTGGGCGTTGATCGGATACCAGGTCCCAACGCCGATCCCGCGGATCACCTATGCGGAAGCGATGCGACGGTTCGGGTCCGACAAGCCGGACATGCGGTTCGGGCTGGAGCTCGTCGAGTGCACGGAGTTCTTCTCCGACACCACATTTCGTGTTTTCCAGGCACCGTACGTCGGTGCGGTGGTGATGCCCGGAGGGGCGTCGCAGCCGCGGCGCACGCTGGACGGCTGGCAGGAGTGGGCCAAGCAGCGCGGGCACCGCGGGCTGGCCTACGTGCTGGTCGGTGACGACGGCACGCTCGCCGGCCCGGTCGCCAAGAATCTCAGCGACACCGAACGGGAGGGGTTGGCCGCGCACGTCGGGGCGAAACCAGGGGACTGCATCTTCTTCTCGGCCGGGCCGCCGAAGTCGTCGCGCGCCCTGTTGGGCGCCGCGCGCGGGGAAATCGCCAGCCGGCTCGACATGATCGACCCGGACGCGTGGGCGTTCGTCTGGGTGGTGGACCCGCCGCTGTTCGAGCCCGCCGACGAGGCGACCGCCGCCGGCGACGTGGCCGTCGGCTCCGGCGCGTGGACGGCGGTGCACCACGCGTTCACCTCGCCCAAGCCCGAGTACTCCGACGTGGTCGACACCGATCCCGGCAGCGTGCTGGCCGACGCCTACGACATCGTCTGCAACGGCAACGAGATCGGCGGCGGCTCGATCCGTATTCACCGCCGCGACATCCAGGAGCGGGTGTTCGCCGTGATGGGCCTGGACCAGGCCGAGGCGGAAGAGAAGTTCGGATTCCTGTTGGAGGCGTTCACCTTTGGCGCGCCGCCACACGGCGGGATCGCCTTCGGCTGGGACCGCATCAACGCATTGCTGTCCCGGGTGGACTCGATCCGCGAGGTGATCGCGTTCCCGAAGACCGGCGGCGGCGTCGATCCGCTCACCGATGCGCCCGCGCCGATCACCGCCCAGCAGCGCAGGGAGTCCGGAATAGACGCCAAGCCCGAAAAGGTTGACCGGGCATGACTGAAATGCCTGACACCGAAACGATCAACGCGTTCAACAAGAGCATCATCGACGAGTTCCGGACCAACGACGGCAAAGTGGGCGGCCAGTTCGAGAACGCCAACCTGCTCCTGCTGCACACGACCGGCGCCAAGTCCGGGCAGACCCGGGTTTCGCCGTTGGCATACTTCGACATCGACGGCAAGCTGATCATCATCGGATCTTTCGCCGGCTCCCCGGTCAGCCCCGCGTGGGTGCACAACTTGCGGGCCAACCCGCAGGCCCGCGTCGAGGTCGGCACCGAGGAGTTTGCCGTCACGGCCCGCGAGCTTTCGACCGCCGAACGCGAGGACGTCTTGCCGACAATCACCGCCGCGGCACCGGTGTTCGCCGAGTACCAGTCCAAGACCAGCCGGGTCATTCCGTTGTTCGAGTTGCAGCGCACCTAAGCCCGTGGGCACCTCGCGGCGGACGACGGCTCCCGCGGCTCTCGCCGCCGCCCGCGCGGGCCTGAAACGGCTGCGGGTGGTGTGGTTCAACCTGGTGCAGACCGCGTTCGCCGCGGGCCTGTCCTGGTACCTCGCGCACGATGTCCTGGGGCACCCGCAGCCGTTTTTCGCGCCGATCGCCGCCGCGGTGTCGTTGTCGACGAGCAACGTCCTCCGCGCGCAACGCGCCATCCAGATGATGGTCGGGGTAACCCTGGGGATCGGCGTCGGCTCGGTGGTGCAGGGCGTGCTGGGGCCCGGGGCAGTGCCCATCGCGGTCGCCGCGCTCGTCGCGCTGGGCGCCGCGGTGTTCATCGGGGGCGGCTTCATCGGGCACGGCATGATGTTCGCCAACCAGACCGTGGTGTCGGCGATCCTGGTGCTGGCCCTCTACCGCGGCGGTGTCGGCCTGGAACGCATCTTCGACGCGCTGATCGGCGGTGCGGTGGCCATCGTTTTCGCGGTCCTGCTGTTCCCCGCCGACCCGCTGCAGCTGCTGCGCACCGCGCGCGTCGGCGTGCTGAGCGTGCTGCACGACGTCTTGTCGCGAACCGCGGACATCGCCGTCGGGCGCAAGGAACCCCCTCCCGACTGGCCGTTGACGGCGGTCGACCGAGTGCAGGAGCAGCTCAGCGGGCTGCTCGAGGCGCGCACCACCGCCCGCCACGTCGTCACCATCGCCCCGCGACGCTGGGGCCTGCGGGACACCGTCCAGGCCGCCGACCATCAGGCCGTGCACGTGGCCCTGCTGGCCGGTTCGGTGCTGCAACTCGCCCGTGCCGTCGCCAACAACGCCGACGGCTTCCGCGAGGGGCTTCCGAGCTCCGTGCACACGGTGTTGGTGGCGCTGGGGGCCGGAACCGCACTCGCGGACCGCGATCCCGCCGGCGCATGCGCGTACGCCGCCTCCGCGCGCCATCACGCTTCGGAATTGCAGTCAGCCGCGCGCGAGAAGACGCAGTTGATCCTGGCCGACGTCGTCAGCGCCTGCGTCGACGATCTGCAACGGGTCATCGACCTTCGGCACGTGTGACCGAGTCAGCGCGAGTCGGCCAGGAACTCCTGGACCAGCTTCCTCGGGGCCTGCGTCAACCACGCCTCGGTGATCAGATCCTCGAGGTCGCGGACCGCGATCGCGGCGAGCTTGACCAGCACCACCGGGTAGCCGTCGAAATGCGGGGTGGTGAAATACACGCCCGGCTCGTCGGCGATCAACCCGAACTTGACCCCCTCGTCGGACACCCGCACGCCGAGGACTTCGCCGGCGGGCGATTCCAGGCCTTCGCGGGCCAGCGCCTCGCGTTCGGACGGACGCAATGGCCGCTCCCAGGCCAGCAACTTCTTGCCGACCCGCCACTCATGCGGTGACGGCTCCGAGGTCAGTGCCAGCTCACGAACGATGCGGGCGACGTCGTACCACGTGGCCACATCTCGATTGTGCTCTCGGTTTCGCCCGCGTGCCGCCGTATTGGCAAACGGTTTCGCGCCGGGGACGGCGCGCAACGGCCCGGTGTGATGTGATCAGCGTTGTGCCTGAAGCTGACGCCGCGGTCGCCCGCCGGCACCGAGTCACCCACCGCACCGAGTACCGGTACTCCGACGTCGTGACCAGTTCGTATGGCCGCGGCTTTCTCACCCCGCGGGATTCGATGCGGCAGCGGTGCATCGTGCACGAGCTGACCATCGATCCCGCCCCCGCCGACGTCTCCACCAGCAGCGACGTCTACGGCAACATCAGCTCGTACTTCCACGTCACGGAGCCGCACCACACCCTGACCGTCACCAGCGACTCCATCGTGGACGTGTATCCGCCGCCTCCCGGGCGCTACACCAGCGGCCCGGCGGTGCAACCGTGGGAGGCGGCCCGCCCGACGGGGGGCAGGGGAGCGCTCGCCGCGGAGTTCACCCTGGACCTGAACCCGCCCGAGATCACCGACGAGGTCCGCGAATACGCGGCGCCCAGCTTCGCTCCGGGGCGGCCGCTGGTCGACGTGCTGCGCGACCTCGCGTCGCGGATTTTCGCCGACTTCACCTACCGCTCGGGGTCGACGACGATTTCCACCGGTGTCAATGAGGTTCTGGCGGCCCGGGAAGGGGTATGTCAGGACTTTGCACGGCTGGCGATCGCCTGCCTGCGCGCCAACGGTCTTGCGGCCAGCTACGTGTCCGGCTACCTGGCCACCGACCCGCCACCGGGGAAGGATCGAATGATCGGTATTGACGCCACCCACGCCTGGGCGGGCGTGTGGACACCGCAGGAGCCCGGCCAGTTCGAATGGCTGGGTTTGGACCCCACGAACGACCAGCTGGTCGACGAGCGTTACATCATCGTCGGACGGGGCCGCGACTACGCTGACGTGCCGCCGCTGCGGGGAATCATTTACACCGATTCCGAACACAGCGTGATCGACGTCGCCGTCGACGTGGTGCCCTTCGAAGGGGATGTGCTCCATGCGTGACTTCAACTGCCCCAACTGCGGCCAGCGCCTGACGTTCGAGAACTCCACCTGCCTGAATTGCGGTAGCGCGCTGGGGTTCTCGCTCGAGCAGATGGCTCTGCTGGTGATCGCCGAGGAGAACGCCGGCGAGCACGCCGGTTTCGTGGACGCCGCCGAGTATCAGCTGTGCGCCAACCTGCAGCTGGCCGAATGCAATTGGCTGGTGCCGGTCAACAATCCGCGCCTGCTGTGCGCGTCCTGCGCGCTGACCACCGTGCGGCCCAACGACGCCGACACCGCCGGCTTGGCAGAATTCGCCCGGGCCGAGGCGGCCAAACGGCGGCTGATCGCCGAGCTGCACGAGTTGAAGCTGCCGATCATCGGGCGCGATCAAGATTCCGAGCAGGGACTGGCCTTCCATCTGCTGTCCAGCGCGCGCGAGAAGGTGATGACCGGGCACGACAACGGCGTCATCACGCTGGATCTGGCCGAGGGCGACGACGTGCACCGCGAGCAGCTGCGGGTGGAGATGGAGGAGCCGTATCGCACCCTGCTGGGACACTTCCGGCACGAGATCGGGCACTACTACTTCTACCGGCTGATCGCCCCGTCCAGCGATTACCTGGCGCGGTTCAACGAGCTGTTCGGTGATCCCGACGCCGACTACCAGGAGGCCCTGGACCGCCATTACAGCGAGGGGCCGCCCGAGGACTGGCAGGAAGACTTCGTCTCGTCGTACGCCACCATGCATCCCGCCGAGGACTGGGCCGAGACGTTCGCCCACTACCTGCACATCCGCGACACGCTGGACACCTCGGCATGGTGCGGCTTTGCGTCGGCATCGGCCACTTTCGACCGGCCTGCGTTGGGGCCCAGCGCTTTTCAGACGATCATCGACATGTGGCTGCCGCTGTCCTGGTCGCTGAACATGGTGAACCGGTCGATGGGTCACGACGACCTGTACCCGTTCGTGCTGCCCGTCGCGGTGCTGGAGAAGATGAAGTTCATCTACACCGTGATCGACGAGGTGACCTCCGAGTCGCGGGGGCCCGCCGCCATCGCGGGTTAGCCATGTGCTTTTCGATGACGGCGGATCTGGTGGTGGGTACCGCCCTTTTGCCGGTCGCGGTTGCGACCCTGCGGGAGGTGAAGCACTGGCGTGAGGTGCCTTTCGCCTCGCTGCCCGCGGTGTTCTCGGTCCACCAGTTCCTCGAGGCGGTGGTGTGGCCCAATCGGTTTGCCTCGGCCGAGATGGCCAACTTTGCGATGCACGCCTATGTGTTCATCGCACTGCCGGTGCTCCCTTTACTGGTCCCGTTGGCGATCCTGATGCTTGAACCGCGCGGCGCCCGGCTGCGGGTGGCGCCCTTCGTGGTGCTCGGTGCGGTGGTGTCGGCCTACCTCGCGTTCGTCGTCCTCACCAAACCGGTCGGGGTGATGAGGTGCCCGCACGTGCTGGAATATCAAACCGCCTCCCGCGAAAGCTACCCGTGGGCGGTGCTCTACATCATCGCCGTCATCGGGCCGGCCCTGATGTCGGGATATCGCTCCATCGTGGTGTTCGGTTTCGCAAACCTGGTGGGGCTAGTCCTGGTTGCGGTGCTATACCTAGAGGCGTTCGCGTCGCTCTGGTGCATCTACGCCGCCGTGCTGTCGGTCCTGGCGCTGGTGCATATGCGGCGGCGTCGCCGGCTGCCCGATCCGCACCGCTATCACGGGGTCGACGTGGACCGCACGACGTCGGACGTGTGACCCGGCTTCCTCTCTAGCCATCCGACATCTGAAATCCCTTGTGTCACTTTGGCTTCAGTGGTCACATGGCGGCCGTTTTTGTCGGTGGGCGTTCGTAGGGTTTGCGGCATGGGTGTCAGTGGTCGTGAGGAGATCGTCGAGGTGTTCGACGCGCTCGACCATGACGTGGACCGGTTGTGCGAGCTGTCTTTTGACGTGCTCACCACCCCGGAGCGGCTGCGCGCCCTGGAACGCCTGGAACGGGTATACCGCCGGCTGCGCACACCCCAGCACGCGTTGATCAACCAGCTCGACGCCCACGCCAGCCCCGCAGAGCTGGGTGGCTCACTGCGGGTGGGCCTGGCTGATCGGTTGCGCATCACCAAGGCCGAGGCCGCCCGGCGCATCGCCGACGCCCGCGATCTGGGCGAGCGGCGCGCGTTGACCGGCGAGCCGCTGGCCCCGCAACTGAGCGCCACCGCGGCCGGCCAACGCGACGGGGTCATCGGTGACAGCCACGTGAAAGTCATCCAGGGCTTTTTTGCCCAGCTGCCCGCCGCGGTGGACGCATTGACCCGCCAGGCCGCCGAGGCCGACCTGGCCGGCAAGGCCGCCGGCTATCGGCCCGACGAGTTGGCCAAATACGCCGGGCGGGTCCTGGATTGGCTGCACCCCGACGGGGAATTCAGCGACGCCGAGCGGGCCCGCAAACGCGGCATCACCCTGGGCGCCCAGGAATGCGACGGGATGTCACGCATCGGCGGGCTGATCACCCCGGAGCTACGCGCCGCCATCGAGGCCATGCTGGCCAAACTGGCCGCCCCCGGGGCGTGCAACGCCGAGGACGACACCCCGATCGTGGATGCGACACCTGATGAGGACGCGGTGCGCCGCGACACCCGCTCGACAGCGCAGCGCAACCACGACGCGTTCCTCGCCGGGCTGCGCGGCCTGTTGGCTTCGGGAAAACTCGGCCAGCACAACGGGTTGCCGGTCTCGATCGTGGTCACCACCACGCTGCAGGACCTGGAGGCCGCCGCCGGCAAGGCCCTGACCGCCGGCGGCACCCTGGTACCCATGAGCGATGTGATCCGCTGGGCCGGCCACGCCCACCACTACCTCGCCATCTTCGATGGCGCCAAATCACTGGCGCTGCACCACACCAAACGAATCGCCTCCCCCGCTCAGCGCATCATGCTCTACGGCAAGGACCGCGGCTGCACCAAACCCGGCTGCGATGCCCCCGCCTACCACAGCCAGGTCCACCACATCACCGGCTGGACCACCACCCGCCGCACCGACATCGACGACCTCACCCTGGCCTGCGGCCCCGACAACCGCCTCGCCGAACAAGGCTGGACCACCCGCACCAACACCCGCGGCGAAACCGAATGGCTCCCACCACCCCACCTCGACCGAGGACAACCCCGAACCAACACCTACCACCACCCCGAACGATTCCTCCGCGACCAAGACGACGACGAACCCGATTGACGCCAGGGGCTAGCGGCGATGGCGGTGACCCGCTTCGCCCGGCTTCGCCCGGCTTCGCCGCGCTCGCGATCACCGCTGGACCTGATGGCGGTGACCCGCTTCGCCCGGCTTCGCCGCGCTCGCGATCACCGCTGGACCTGATGGCGGTGACCCGCTTCGCCCGGCTTCGCCGCGCTCGCGATCACCGCTGGACCTGATGGCGGTGACCCGCTTCGCCCGGCTTCGCCGCGCTCGCGATCACCGCTGGACCTGATGGCGGTGACCCGCTTCGCCCGGCTTCGCCGCGCTCGCGATCACCGCTGGACCTGATGGCGGTGACCCGCTTCGCCCGGCTTCGCCGCGCTCGCGATCACCGCTAGGCCGGCATCACCCGGCGTACGTCGGGCCCCCACAGCGGCTGCATGCCGCCGGGCAGCGCCAACTGCGTGGTGGTGATGACCTCGGCCAGCTCGCGCAGCCCGGCGTGCACCGAACCGAGCAGGTCGGCCAGCGCGGCACGCTGCCCGTCGGCGCTGACGACTTCCAGCTCGGCGGGATGCGAGCGGCGCAGCAGGGTGGCGATCTCGTCCACCAGCCGTTCCGGGCGCGACGACCCCGACGCCCCGGGCAGATCCTTGAGGTTGGCCCGCAGCCGCTCGACTTGATACAGCAGCGACCGCGGGTTCTGCGCGTCGAACAGCATCAGCTCGGCCACGGCGGCGACGCTGACCTGGCCCACGGTGCGGCGCCGGTAGATGACCGAGGACTCGCACGCCACCAGCGTCGCCTCGATGATCGTCTGCTCGGCCGCGGGCGCACGGACGGCGGTCAACGTGGCCCGCAGCAGCGCGGTCAGCCAGAGGCCGCGTTCGATGCGCTTGCCGATGTCCATCATGGTCCAGCCTGCGTCGCGCACCATCGACTCACCGGCGACCCCCGACAGGGTGAGCATCCCGGACAGCGTCTGCACCTGGGCCGTCGCGAGTAGCGCGTCGGCCTCGGCGAGGGACTCCGGCGGCTCCCGCCGCTGAGCCAGCGCGCGCTCCACCCCGGCCAGCACCATCCAGGTGTCGTTGGACATTTGGTCGCGCACCGCCCTGGCGGCCAACGCCAACCCTTCCACCGACTGCACCAGGGACCCGGGCCGCTCGGGATCCACCGTCAGGGACCACAGGGTCGAGGGGGCGACGGCGATCATCTCCGCCCCGTCGCTGACACGGTCGTCGTCGTCGTCGGTACCCGTGATCCTGCCCAGCGCCGCCATCAGCACCGGCACACATTCGCTTTCCTCGGTGTGCTGCTGATGCCGGTAGACGTGGAACCTGTCCCGGGCTACCAGCAGGAGCCGCGCCATGCTCTCCGCGCGCTCGCCGTAGCGGCCGATCCAGAACAGGTCGGACAGCACACGCGGCGAGCTGACGCCCCAGGTGCCCGCGGCCGTCTTCGCCGGCGGCGCGGGCGACGGCAGGGTCACCGTCTCGGCCCGCGCACGCTCCGTCGGGCGCACCCAAACATCCTTAGCAGCAACGGTTTGCAGCGTGTACGCGGCCGGCCCGGGCGCCAGCACATAGCCGACGCCGCCGATCATCGGGGCGTACCCGCTGCGCTGGGCCACGTTGAACAACCGGATGCCGACGCCGGCCGACGACAACACTCCGGCATGGTCGGTGGGCGCCGACGAGAATTGCGGCAGTTCCTGGCCGATCCACTGCCACGGCATCTTCTCGATCGCGGCCGCCAACCGTGTCAGCTGATATGACGAAAGGGTCGGGCCGACAAGGGTTTTGCCGCCGACGGTCGACTTCACCAGGAGCGAAGAAAGATTCGCCAGCAGGTGTGAGCATTCACCCGCGATGCCGCCCCAGTAGACCGGCGCGGACTGCAGCAGGGGCGCCTCCGAGAGCAGGCGCTCGGACAGCTCGGGCAAAAACCGAAGCAGCCCAGGGTTTTCCAATATGCCGCTGCCCAGCGTGTTCACGACGGTCACGGTCCCGCGGTGCGACGCCTCTACCAGACCGGCGACGCCCAGGCGGGAGTCGGCGCGCAGATCGAGGGGGTCGGCGTATTCGGCGTCGACCCGGCGCAGTACGACGTCGACGCGTTTCAGGGTGCCCAGCGAGCGCATCCACAGCTTGCCGTCGCGCACCACCAGGTCGGCGCTCTCCACCAACGGGAAACCCAGCAACGTGGCGAGATACGCCTGGTCGAAGGCGGTTTCGGAGAAGATGCCCGGGCTGAGCACCACCACCACCGGGTCCTGCGCGTCGTCGGGCGCGGCATCGATGAGTGCCAACCGCAGCGCCTGGGCGAACGGCGTCGTCGGTCGCGGCACGATCCGTTCGTAGAGATCGGGAACCGAGTGTGCGATGACGCGCCGGTCGGCCAGGGCGTAGCCGGCGCCCGACGGCGCCTGTGTCCAGTCGGCGTTGACCTGGAAGGTCCCGTCCGGCAGCCGGCTGACGTCGCAGGCGTGCAGGAAAAGCTGGTGATGCCCGGGCACTTCGATGCCGTTGGCCGCGCGCACATAACCGGGATGGGCGAACAACAGCTCCGGCGGCAACAGCCCCTCGGTGAGCAGGCTGCGCGGTCCGTACAGGTCGGCGAGCACGGCGTCGAGCAGCCGGGACCGCTGCACCAGCCCGGCCTCCAGCACGTCCCACTCCGCGGCCGCGAGCACGAGCGGCAGCGTGTCCAAAATCCACGGCCGCGGCTCGAGGCCGTGTTCGGTGCGGTCGACGTCGGTGTAGGTGATGCCGTCGCTGTCGATCAGGCCGCGCACCACCGAGCGCAGCCGGTCGAGCCCCGCCCGGCCGCGTTCGGCGATGGTGTCGGCGAGTTCCGTCCATGCCGGTCGCACGCGTCCGTCCCGGTCGACGAATTCGTCATAGCCGGCGGCCGGGCCGTGCCGTAGATCGAAGAGCGCCTCCTGGGCGCGCGCGGCGCGGTACCCAGCCAGCAGGCGGTCGGCGTCGTAGTGGTCGGCCGGGGGCGCCGACCCCGCACCGATGCCGAATGTCATGTCCGCAGACGCCATTACCGCTGCACGGTACGCACGCGGCGCAGGTCGAGGATGCCCGGCGCGCCGATATCGGTGAAGATCCGTGCCTGTTTCTCCCGAATGTCGGACAGATCGAGCTTGCCTGCGGTGAAGCCGGTCGCCTCGAAGCGGCGGGCGCGGCGCGCCTCGGCCTCGACGGCGTTGACGGGCGGCTCGTCGTAGGCCCGCCCACCGGGATGCGCGACGTGGTAGGTGCACCCGCCGCGCGACGTGCCCGTCGTCAGGTCGACCAGCTCGAACTGCAGCGGCACGTCGGTGCTGATGGTGGGGTGCAGCGCGCTCGGCGGCTGCCAGGCCTTGAACCGCACCCCGCCGACGTGGATGTCGGGGTTGTCGGTGGCCAGCAGCGGCACCGGGTAGCCGTTGACCGTCACCACGTAGCGGTGCCGGTCGGCGCCGATGATGCGGATCTGGATGCGCTCGACCGAGGAGTCGACGTAGCGGGCGGTCCCGGACGCGGTGGCCTCCTCGCCGAGGGTGTTCCACGGCTCGATCGCGCCGCGCAGTTCGATCTCCACGCCGTCGAAAACCGCCGTGCCGATGCGGGGGAAACGGAACTCGGTGAACGGGTCCAGCCAGCTGGTCTCGAACGCGATGCCGTGCGCGCGCAGGTCCGCGGCCACGTCGGCGATGTCGTGAATCAAGAAGTGCGGCAACAGGTATCGGCCGTGCAGGTTGGCGCCGTGGCGGATCAGCGGGGCGCGCAGCGGCTCGTCCCAGAACCACGCCACCAGCGAGCGCACCAGCAGCGACTGCACCATCGCCATGCGCAGATGCGGCGGCATCTCGAACCCCCGCAGCTCCAGCAGGCCGAGCCGGCCGCGAGCGCTGTCGGGGCTGTAGAGCTTGTCGATGCAGAACTCGGCGCGGTGGGTGTTGCCGGTGATGTCGGTCAGCAGGTGCCGCAGCGCGCGGTCGATCACCCACGGCTTCGCCACACTCTTAGGACCACCGCCCCCCAACCGCGCGATCTCGGCGAACGCGATCTCGAGTTCGTACAGCGCCTCGGCGCGGCCCTCGTCGACCCGGGGAGCCTGCGAGGTGGTGCCGACGAACCGGCCGGCGAACAAGTACGACAGCGACGGGTGCCGCTGCCAGTACGTCAGCAGCGAGACCAACAGGTCCGGCCGCCGCAGCAGCGGCGAGTCGGCGGGCGTGACGCCGCCGAGGGTGATGTGGTTGCCACCGCCGGTGCCGCCGTGGGTGCCGTCCACGTCGAAGGACTCGGTGGACAGGCGAGCCAATCGCGCTTGCTCATAAAGGGTCTCGAGCTGCTGACTCTGCTCGGCGAAGGTCGCGGTGGGCGCGACGTTGACCTCGATGACCCCGGGGTCCGGCGTGATGGTGGTCGAGCGCAGCCGCGGGTCCGGCGGGGGATCGTAGCCCTCGATCACGACCGGGCAGTCGACCTTGGCCGCCGCGGCCTCGACGCGGGCGACGAGGTCGACGAAATGCTCCAGCGCGTCGGTGGGCGGCATGAAGAGGTAGAGCAGCCCGTCGCGAACCTCGGCGACCATGGCGGTGGGCGGCGCGGTGTCGGGGTCCTCCAACACCGCGGTGCCCGACTCGATCGACAGCTCGTCGCCGACGGTCAGGGGATCGGCCTCGAACGACGGGCGCGGCGGACGCCAGCTGATGGAATCGAGCGGCAGCCGCAGACCCGCGGGAGAATCACCGTGCAGCAACACGATTCGACCGCGGCGCAGGCGCCAGTCGGCGCTCGCCCAGCCCTGGCCGTCGTCGCGGCGGTGCAGCGGTAACACGAAAGCCGCTGGGGCGGTGATGGATTCGTCGAGCCGTGCCAGCAGGGCGGCGCGCCCGGCGGGGGAGTCCGCACCGTCTTCGGGGTCGAGATCGTCGGCCGGGTCCACCGGGTCGCCCTCGGGTTGCCGCACCTTGGTCGCCAGCCGGTGTAGCGGGTCCTCGTAGGCGGCCCGAACTTGCGAGGGCGGCAGCTCCAGGCCGTCGGCGATCGCGGCGAGCAGGCGGTGGCCCGCGTCGGCATCGACCGGGGCCGGGTCGCCCAGCCACGGGTCGGCGAGCAGCGCGCCGTCGTTCCACAGCGGTCGCCCGTCGGTGCGCCAATACAACGCGATCTGCCAGCGCGGCAACGGTTCTCCCGGATACCACCGCCCCTGCCCGCGCTGCAGCAACCCGTTGGGCGCCCACGCCTCTCGCAGGCGCGCGGCCAGGTCGGAGGCGCGCTGCCGCTTGTGCGGGCCGTCGGCGGCCGTGGTCCATTCCTCGGCGACCTGATCGTCCACCGATACGAATGTCGGCTCACCGCCGATGGTCAGCCGCACGTCGGCGGCGGCCAGCCGCTCGTCGACGCGCCGGCCGACCTCGCGGATCGTCTCCCACGCATCGTCGGTGTAGGGCAGGGTGACGCGCGGGTCCTCGTGGACCCGGGTGACGGTGTTGGAGAACTCCAGCACCGATTCGCACGGTTCGGTGCCGCCGCTGATCGGCGCCGCCGACGCCGGCTGCGGGGTGGCCGCCAACGGGATGTGGCCCTCGCCGGCGAACAATCCCGACGTCGGGTCCAGCCCGATCCAGCCCGCACCGGGGATGTACACCTCGGTCCAGGCGTGCAGGTCGGTGAAGTCGGCGGCGGGGCCCGACGGCCCGTCGAGCGCCTCCACGTCGGAGGCCAGCTGCACCAGGTAGCCGGACACGAAGCGGGCGGCCAGCCCCAGCTGGCGCAGGATCGACACCAGCAGCCACGCCGAATCGCGGCACGAGCCGACGCCGGTCCGCAGCGTGTGATCCGGTGTCTGCACGCCGGGTTCCATGCGCACGCTGTAGGCGACATCGGCGTTGACGGCGCGGTTGAGCGCGACCAGCAGGTCGATGGTGCGCGTGCCGGCGGGCACCGAGAAGTTGCGCACCCAGGCCCGCGTCAGCTCGCCGGGACCCGACCCGTCACCGTTTTCGTCGACCGGCCGCAGGTATGGCTCCAGATCGTCGGCGAGCTCCTTGGGGTACGTCAACCCCTGCGCCGGCCACATCTCGGCCCAGTCCTCGATGAAGAAGTCGAACGGGTTGATCACCTTGAGGTCGGCGATCAGCCCGACGGTGATGGTCAGCCGCCGAGTCGGGTTCGGAAACACAAGGCGCGCAAGGAAATTGCCCACCGCATCCTGCTGCCAGTTGATGAAGTGCTCGTCCGGCTCGATGCGCAGCGAGTAGGCCTCGACGGGCGTGCGGCAATGGGGCGCGGGCCGCAGCCGCACCACGTGCGGATACACCCGGACCGGCCGGTCAAAGGTGTAGCTGGTGCGGTGCTCCAGCGCGACTTTGATGCTCATAACAAGGTGATCTCATCACAGGCGGCACAAGGCCGCAGCGCACCGCAGCCGCGGCTAACAGCGCCGTAACTTCGAACGCGGACCGGCGCTTACGCCGGCTGCGGTCCCGGCGGTGGACCCGGCTGGTAACCGGGCTGCGGCACGGGGACGACCTGGCCGCCGGTCAGCTTGCGGTAGGCGTAGATGATCACCAGGGAGGCGACCGGGGCCGCCACCAACAGGCCCACACCGCACAACAGGAACCCGACGAGGAAGGACGCGAACGCGACCAGCCACACCAGCAGCGCGTTGACGAAATTCGACCCGACGAGCGAGAAGCTGGAGGTGAAGCCCTTGATGGCCGACTCCGAGCGATCGATCACGAACGGGACGGTGAACTGGGTGAAGATGCCAAGGACGAGCCCCGGGATGAAGCACAACGCCGACGCGATCGAGGTGAGCACCTCGACGATCAGCACGGCGAGAAACACCATGCCGAGGTTGCGTGGCTTGAAGAACGAGCCGACCGTGACCGCGCGCCCGTCGGCGAGGTCGAGGCAGCCGGACAGGAACGCCGACTGCGCGAATGCGCTTACCGCGTAGGCGATCAGGTAGCCGAGGGCCAGCATCCCGTATCCGGGTCCGGTCAGGTTGGTCGTGAAGGTGAAGTCGTAGTCGTCGGAGCTCGTGCCGGTCGCGCCGATGTTCTGGCTCAGTGTGATCAGCGCGGTGGCCACTCCGAGCAATAGCCCGTACACCAGCGCGGGAACGATCAACGCGACGGCGTTCCTGGTGAAGGTGTTCCACGCCCAGTTGAAGGCCTCACCGACGCTGAACGCGGGCTTGGGCGGGGCGCCGTATCCGGGTGGCGGGCCGTAGCCGGGCGGCGGTGCGCCGTAACCCGGCGGCGGGCCGTATCCGGGCGGTGGGGGCGCCGGGTCGCCGTGGTTGGCGG